>JADFMC010000042.1 GCA_022564085.1 Fidelibacterota bacterium
CCTTGATGTTTTGATACAGGAGGTTTTTATAGATAGCGGCCGGGGAATTAACATTGTTCACCACCAGGTCCATGGCCCCGTCATTGTCAAAGTCCGCGTAGGCCGCACCGTTCGAGAAGCCGGGGTCACCCAGTCCCCATTCAACGGCCCGATCAATGAACGTAAGATCCCCCTGGGAATGAAAGGCGTAGTTGGCCTGAGGTACACTAGGCATGTGCTGGACCACTTCAGCCAGGCGGTTTGCCTCAATGGCAATGGGTGTGGTCCGGTCGACCGTGCTGGTCAACTGCATCTGGACTTCCGGTTGGGCAATATAACTCATATAATCCCTGTCATTTAACCGGCGATAAATCCCATTGGTGATGAATAAATCTTTGAAACCATCATTGTCCAGATCGACAAACAGGGCCGCCCAGCTCCAGTCGGTGGCGTGGACGTTTGCCAGTTGCCCGATTTCAGAGAATAGCTGGTGCGCCACCTTCAATCCGGGGTTGTTATTCAGGGCCGGCCCTCTATTGAGTTGCAGCATATTTCGGCGGTACTGATGAGAATAACCGTACTGCAATTTCAGGTTGTAAATATCATAGGGATCAGCACTGACTGATGATTTGCGGATATCCTCTTGAGCGGGAAGCATGTCCAACACCACCAGATCCAGCAGGCCGTCATTATTAAAATCGGCTAGATCATTGCCCATGGAGGCAGAGGCCGTATGCCCCATGGAATGTCCCAGTGCCTCGGTAAAGGTCCCGTCACCGTTGTTATAATAGAGATAGTCATCTTCATGAAAATCATTGGATATATAAATATCCGGATATCCGTCCCCATTGATATCGCCGATAGCCACCCCTAATCCGTACCCCAGGATACTCTCATAAATCCCCGCTTCAGCAGTGACGTCAAAAAAGCGCCCCTGATCATAATTGTATAATTTATCGCCAATTTCATGGTCCCGTATCCGGCGCATGCTGGTATCACCGTAGGTCCCCAATGAATGTACCGAGTGATTCAACAGGTACATATCGAGATCACCATCCAGATCGTAATCAAAGAAAGCGGCCTGGGTCGATAGCCCGCCATGAGCGATACCATATTCTTCAGCGCGCTCGGTAAAGGTCAGATCGCCGTTGTTGATGAACAGTTGGTTGGCGCCCTTTCTGTCCAGATAATCGACCCGGCATACGTAGATATCCAACAATCCATCCCCGTTTACATCGGCCATGGTAACGCCGGTGGACCACCCTGTGCTGCCCCCGCCCACGCCGGCCGTCTCCGTGATATCCTCAAATTGAAAATCGCCCTTATTTAAATACAAACGATTGGGATGCATATTGGCGGTAAAATAAATATCAGCCAGACCATCGTTGTTTATATCACCGACCGCCACCCCCCCACCGTCGTAAAAATAGAGATAATTGATGCTGTTGAATAAGGACCCTTCTTCAAGGGTGTTCTCAAAGGTGATGCCGGTTTGCCGGGGAGTAAGCTTCTTAAATAAGGGTGGTTCTCCCAGGAAGGAACAATGAGTAAAAACGACGACCATAAATATTAGGCTAAAGAAATATCTCGGCCTGATATTCATATTCGAAGGTAGTTTATTTAACAAATTCACTGCTCCTCGTCGTGAAAATTGAATAGGAATCGCTTGAAGGCCTCGGCCGTTACCGCCCTGGTGTTATACTGTTGGCGATAGGTCATGTGTTTCTCATCCCCGGGATACGATTCATCCGGTCCGTAGGGATATGAGGTCATGCCGTGGAACGGCAACGGTCCCACCGTTTGCCCATGGGCGGTATTGAGATCGCCGTCCTTCAGCCATCCATCGGAGTAGAATAGGAAGTCTCGTGACCAGCCGTCTGGTAGTGGCGGGACCTGTCTAGCGTCAAATTTCAGCGAGACCTCGTCCCCGGCGTTGATGATGACGTACCGGTTGTCCGCATCGATCAGCAAGGGGGTCACATCGCCGTAGCGGGTGTAGTCCCCCACCAGGTCGCGCCACAGCGGCTCGGTGGATACATCGCTGTAGTCAAACCAGTGGGGGCTGTCGGGGCCATTGCGGTACGACCGCGAGAAACCCCGGTAATGGATATGGGCCCCCAGCGGGTTCAAGGTGGTCTCCTTTAAGGGAGCACTGGGGGCGTTGGCGGTAAAGAAAATGCGATCCCAATAAATCTGCATGTTGGTGCGCAAACGGACCCGGTAATCAGCGGCCATAAACTTCCCGGTCAGGTCCACAATCACCATTTTGTTTTTACCCTTGGGGAAGCCCACGAAGGGGACCACCGTCTGCCAAGCGCCCGTCTCATCGGGAACCTGCAGGTAGGGTTGGATCACCTCGAGGTCCGACGACTGGCCGATGGCCACATTGATACTAGCGTCGGTGGGAAAAATCCAGCCCTCCAGAAACAGAACAATCTGGTCGTCGGCCTGCAACTCCCCCAGGTCGATGATCAGGTCGTGCGAGTTGACCACCCCCTGGTAGCGGGTGGGATGGAACCCGGCGATATAAAGTTCGTCCCGCGCCACAACCTTTGGCAGCAGGTCGCGGCCGCTCTGGTCGGTCACGGCCCTGGGGAGTAGATGTTGAGCCACGGTGTGGATTTTGGGAGGTGAGAAAGGCGGTAGGGTAAACTGTTCGTCAATATAGATCTCCACCGAATCGGGATGGTCCACCACCACCAGGTTCACCTCGTCCAGGTAGACCGATTCCCAGAGCTCCTCGGTAAATTGCAGCAGGTATAGCCCGTCCCTGGGTTGCAGGAATCTGCCGGGGACCTTGAAGTACTCATCAGCCGAATTTGCGAAACCGTAGGTCACCTCACCACTCATAATGCCCAACGGCATACCGATGGCACTGCGCCAATGGACATCGGTTACCATGGTAAAGCGATTCCCATCCCAGGTATACAGGAAGGGACAGGAGCCCTTCAGGATTTGGTATTCCATGATCGTTTGATTTTTTTCGGGATTGAACCGGTTCTGGCTTACGCCATTGCTCCAGACCACCCGTACCAGGTCAGCGCCTTCCCGGTCCCCCAGGCCGAAGTGGGCCACCGGGCCGCTCATGAGCCGCATTTGATACAGATTGCCGGCTTTGACCTCCACCTTGGCGCCGATGCCGAAGTAGTTATTCTTACCGCTGCCGGTACGCAGCCCAGCCAGCCGTACTACAATATAGTTATTAATATTGCCGCCGTCATTACGCAGCAGGTGAATATCATGGGCGCCAGCCAGGAAGATATCCAGATCACCATCATTATCGTAATCGGCGACTTCCACCTGGCTGCAAGCCTCCAGGTGTGCGGGCAGTAACGAGGAGGCGTCCAGAAATTTCCCCCGTCCATTGTTGTAAAATAGCCGCAGGCCGGACCCATTCTGGGCCGTATCAGCTGATGTACCGGCCACAATTAAATCCAAATACCCGTCGTTGTCGGCATCAAAAAAGGCGGCATCAAGGCCGTGCAGCCCTCTAATGCTTTCAAAAACGCCATCCGATCGGGAATCGCGCTCGAATGTGCCATCGCCCCGGTTGGCAAATAATGCGTGTCCGCCGGCCGGGCCAGTGACGAATAAATCCAGATACCCGTCATTATTATAATCGCCCACCGCCACAGCGCTCGATCCGCCAGCCGTTGGCAACCCGGTATGTTCTGTGATATCCCGAAAGTAACTGCGCCGCAGATTATCGTAAAATCGAATACCGGCGTCTTGATTCACTACGAAAAGATCAATATCCCCATCGTCGTCAAAATCCCCGAACCCGGCAGCCCTGCTGATCACTTCCTCGCCGCCGATGCCCACCTCCTCCGCGATTTCAGTGAAGGTACCATCCGAATTATTGCGATACAGCCGGTTCTTAGAACTGGAGACGATAAACAGGTCCAGATCACCCTCAAGATCCAGATCGGCGAACAGCGCCGCCCGCTCCGCAATGCTCGGGTCCGTACGGATTCCAGCAGCAACGGTGACATCCCCAAAGGCGCCTGCACCGCTATTATGGTATAATCTGCTCGCTCGCGTATTGGTCACGAATAAATCCTGATGACCGTCATTGTCATAATCGGCGAAAATGGCGGAGAGGTCCCTGCCGGCATGTGAGATACCGGCCTTCACCGCCACATCCGAGAAAGAACCATTATCATTGACGAATAAATACTGACGACTGGCCTTATCATGGGCCAGCCAGCGGGATACAAAAACATCCAGGTGGCCATCGCCATTATAATCGCCCAGCGCCAGCACGATCTGCGGATAATCATCGCTAGACTGCGCTCCGCCGTCAGAGGAAATGATATCAAGTCCGCTGGCGGCCGTCACTTCCGTGAAGTTGAGGCCGTCCGGGAGGCCGGTTCGTTCCTGTATGGGGAGCGACAGCAGCTGACTGAAACGATAGATGGGCAGGCCGCCGATCGGTCCGCCGGTCCCCCGCAATTCGGTGAGGGCCGCCTGGTAAAAGGAGGTGGTCCTCATAAGATTGTGAAAAATGCGGGTGGGGGCAGCGGCCTGCTCCGCATTATCGTCGCGCATGAGCTCCAGACTTCTGCGGAATATTTCTAGTGAACCGGCCGGCAATTCCGGTAGGATCTGTCGGATAGTTTCCAGGTGCTGCACCGCCAGTAGCGGCTTTCCGTAGTGTACCAGCAACTCCACCAACTGGAGGCTGGCGGCCACATTGGCGGGCACGATATTTACCACCAGGATCAGTCGCTCCACCGCCTGCTGCCGGGTGGCCGGATCGTCCGCGGCGAGGTAGTATTGGGCCAGCTGATATAACGTGCGCACATGGTTGGGATGCTCCTTGAGCGTATTTTCAAGGGTATGGATGGCTTGATTTTTTCTACTGGTTAGATCCTGTACTTGCGCCAGTAAGAGACGAATATCAGGATGATCCGGCTCAAGGCGCAACGCTTTCTGTAGCCATTGTTCGGCCTGACCGAGCCCCCCCGCCATGCGTAAATGGGTCAAACCCAGGTTCGCATAGCCTAAAGGCTCCCGGGGCGCAACTTCCACCAATAATAGAAATTCATCCCGCGCTTCCGGAAGCTTACTCTCCTCCAGGTAAGCCAGCCCAAGATTTCTGTGGGTGATCATCAGCCTGGCCGTCTCGGGATCGATTGCCGCTTCTTTTGAGCAGCCGCCCATAATGAAAAAAAGGCAGCAGGCAAAGAAAGCTGCTCTTTTCAGCCTGTCCTTCAAATAAGCACGAATACTCATGTACGATACCCGGCCCATGCAATCGAATCCGGTCGACTATCTGGTCGTGATCTCATAAACCTGAATCGCGCCGTCATTCTTTGCAAAAATAATCGCCGCTGATTTATTTTCATAGGTCAAAGAAGCGATATCCCGAATCTGGCCGGTCAGGTATAATCCACTTTCCCGCATCGGTACCGGGGTAAAACCGCCGGAGCCATTTCCCGTCAACAATGTCCCATAACTGGCATCATACCTCCCCAGCTGGGGTTGAACGCCATAGAAATTGCCGGCCAAGAGCAGGTCTTTATATCCGTCAGAATCGAAATCTTGGACCATGATCGAAAAGACCGGTGAAAACTGCGCCTCAACAGGTAGCGGCTGGTGCAGAAATGCTCCGTCTTTATTCCCGAAAAACACGGTGGTGGCAAAGGTATAAACTTTTTTCACCGTGGCCTTGTCCAGCTGTTGCTTGGTAAATATTTCCGTGATCCGCCGGCCGGCATAATCGGCATGTTTTGGAAATTTATTCTTCAAATAGGGCAGCTGATTCATCAAATCGGGTCGCAGCAGCAGGGGATAACTTTCCCCCAGCTTATAATAATCCAGTATCTGCTCGATCAATCCATTCCCATCAAAATCGGATATATAGATAGATGCCGGCTCCGCCAGGGATGCCTGGATTTTGGAATTCCGCCCCCAATTACCGGCCACCAGATCAACATACCCGTCTTCATTCAGATCATCAACTATAATACAATTCCACCAGCCATCGGTATTCTCCAAACCAACCTGCTGGGTGACATTTACAAGGCTATTACCGGTGTTTTGGAACAGGGTTACCGGCATCCATTCGCCAACCACCACCAGGTCCAGGCTGCCGTCTTTATCATAATCGACCCACTGGGCATCGGTCACCATCCCCACATTGACCAATCCGGGAGCATATCGCTCAGTGACCACTGAGAATTGCCCCCCACCGTCATTCTCCAACAGGTAGCTGCTGGGTGTCAGCCCATATTTCCAGGGGATGCTGCGGCTGCCCACAAATAGGTCCAGGTCGCCGTCGCCGTCAAAATCCCCGGGCACGACACAGGACCCGCTGGCGTATAGCTCGGGTAATGCGCTGGTAGCTTGAGTGAAGCCCCCCCTCCCATCGTTGATATAAAGCCGGTCAAGGAGAGCGGGGGCGCGCCGGGAATACTCGTTGCCCCCACTGACCACGTAAAGGTCCAGATCACCGTCACCGTCAGCATCGAACAGCGCCACTCCCACGTCTTCAGAGATTTTTCTCTCCTGGAATAGCTGCTCATTGGTGCTTTTGAATGTGCCGGATGCCGTCTGGATCAATAGCTGCCCCGCGAATCCCTTCGCGCCTCCTATATATAGATCTTCCAGTCCATCGCCGTTCACATCACCGGTGGCTATTTTAGGTCCCTCGGTGGATAATTTATGGGGAATCAGCGGCTCACGGTTAAAATCGACAAACGCATTTTCAACATGCCGGTACTGAAGAGGAAATGTGGCGGTGATCTCCCGGAAGACGGGCTCTACAGCCGGTGGCGGTACAGGTTGATAAGGCCGGGCATCTCTCTGATATACGGTAACCAGCTGATCTGCCGGGACATTTGCCATCATCCCCCGGGTTCCATCGGGCCAATCAACAATCAAGGTTTCCACCATGGCAATCTGTCCCAAGCCGAAAGTGAGGTTATAATCAACGGAGGACTGAAACCCCCTCATCGGTATCTGCTCTAAGACAACGATCCGTTGGTTGGCAAGCTTAAGTGTCACCCGCGCACCTACCGCAAACGTATTCAGCCCCTCTCCCACCAGTTGCACCTTCAAATAATGATTAGTGGTCAGGGAATCGGTCTCGTTGCGAAATACAAAAACCGGTTGGTTGACATTGTTAATCACCAGATCATTATCACCATCCCCATCAAGATCGCCATATGCAACACCACTCGAGAAGCTCGGAATATCCAATCCCCATTCCTCAGCCAGGTTGGAGAAGGTTAAATCTCCATTATTGCGAAAAGCATAATTGGAAAGCTTGGTTGAGGGAGTTTTTTGGATCAAATCGGTGAAATCGACTCGGTCGGCGCTCAAAATTTCCCGGATATTTTCTATCTGCATCAGATAGGCAATATAGTCCTGATCCGTCACATCCCGAAATATTCCATTTGATACGAAGATATCCTTGAGGCCATCGTTGTCCAAGTCAACAATGTTTGCTCCCCAGCTCCAATCGGTCTCCGCCACCCCGGCCAGCAACCCTATTTCACTGAATGACAGGTCATCTCCCGGACCAAAACCATTATTCAACTGGAGCGTATTGCGTGACAACTGATGGTAATAGCCCCATTTGATTTTCTTCTCATAGAAATCGACGGATTCGAAGGTGAAAGTAGTTTTCAACCGGTAATCATCTTCCGGGAGCATATCGGTGGCGTAAATATCCATCAGCCCATCATTATTGAGATCGGCAATATCTGCGCCCATGGAAGAGAGACTGGTGTGGCGAATCAGCTCCTCAAGTTTTTCCGTGAAGGTGCCATCGTGATTGTTGATATACAGATAGTCCCGCTCGAAAAAATCATTGGCCACATAAATATCCAGCCAGTGGTCATTGTTGAGATCGGAGACCGATACCCCCAATCCAAATGCAATCACGCTCCCGTAAATGCCGGCCTCCTCACTGACATCCACGAATCTGCCATTATTATTTCGATATAAATGGTCTCCACCGTGGGGATCCCGTTCATGGCGCAGATTGGTCGATAAGTCAAAGGTGCTCAAGGCCCGGAAGGCGTTATTGAGTACGTAAAGATCCAAGTCACCATCGCGGTCATAATCGAAGAAGGCGGCATGGGTGGAAAACCCCCGATCGGCAATTCCGTATTCAGCGGCAGACTCTATAAAGGTGGGGGTACCGTCCTCCCTATTCCCCTGGTTGATAAAGAGTTCATTGGCGCGGTTATCACCCTTGATATTGCCCGAGTTGCAGACATAAATATCCAAGCGCCCATCACCGTTGACGTCAACCAGGCATACCCCGGTGGACCACTTATGGGTACCAGCCACCCGGGCCTTTCGAGTCACATCCCGAAAGCGGAAATCACCCTGGTTCAGGAACAATTTATTGGGCAGCTGATTGGCCACCAGATACACATCCGGCCGGCCATCGCCGTTGACGTCCCCGATGGCCACGCCACCGCCGTTAAAATAATTTCGGTACTTAAATACGTTGAAATCCATCTCATCGACCAACCTGTTTTCAAATTTCAGATTCGTATACTCATCGGGAAGCAAGGTGAACAGCTTATCGATCTGAATATTCAAAGTAGTTGGCGGTTTCTCACTGCAGGCTAGCAGCAGAAAAAGATATATCCCACAAACATGTGTGACGACTTTCACGACGCTCATGGGGTGTAATTTATATCTGAATTCAACTGTTAAGTGTAAATCAACCGCCTTGGCAGAGTGGCAGCGGCGTTGTTTTTTAAACCAATTGGCTAAGCAGTAATATTCTTAAACAGGGAGCGATTTAGCTGCCCGGCAGTATTGACCGGATGGCTGCAGCATCAAGCCGTTCGCTAGCAGTGGCGCCGATTACTTGGTAACCTCCCCACTTAATCCCCCCTCCTCAAGGAAAGGGAACTTCACGAAGTGAATGGGGTGAGGTTGCCGGTTATCCTGTGATCTAAATGCGAAAGCGGCAGAATATTTCTGCCGCTTTCATCCAAGAGAAACAAGCCATCAATAAGCAGATGCGCTAGTGCCCGTGCATCAATATCCCGTATTCTGAACTAGGTTGGGATTGGCATCCATCTGCACCTGTGGGATGGGAAAGAGTTTCTTATAATCAGCACTTGGAGTATCGTGGTTTGACCACGTATCACCCCAGTGCCCTGTTCTGATCTGATCCTGCCGGCGGAATCCCTCCCATAAGAACTCAAAGCCCCGCTCGTCGAAAATGTCATCGAGGGTTATAGTTCCAACAATCGGCTTAGCAGGATCAAAATTGCGTTCCCTTACCTGGTTAACCAAGTTAAGGGCATCACCGTTGTTACCCAACATGAACTGTGCTTCCGCTTTTGCCAGCAAGATATGCGAGTAGCGGAAAATGGCGTAATCGTTCCCGGCATCGCCTCCGCTCATATCAGGATCGATGGGCCACTTGAGCATGCGGGGACCATGACTTTCGCTGGCACCGCTTATGGGAGACTCCACGGAAAACACAAGTGGTACACCGTCGCGCTGGAACGCTGAGTCGCCAATGCTCGGCCCACCTAACACAAACTGTTGCCCTACCAGTATCATGTCAATTCGGGCATCGTCGGGGTCGTATTTGTTATAGAAGTCCGCCAGGACGGAGAATCCATTCCACGGGCTCGAGGGCAGCTGGCTGTAATGTAGGGACGCCATGTGGCGCAGATTTCCAAGTCCCCCTTGGGCCAGATTCCCCACCACCCAGATATATTCAGTGTTGCCGATGCCCTCATTTTCCAGAGCGAAAGCTTCCTTAATAGTGGGCGCTAATTTGAACATACCGGAATTGATAACCACATCACAGGCGGCCACACATTCGGTCCACCTTGCTGTTCCCGAATAAACCTCGGCATTCAGGTATACCATAGCCAGCAAAGCGTTGGCTGCCGATTTCGATACTCGGCCGTAGCCCGATGGTACCTCGTCCAGGCCCGGCAGCGCCGCAATGATTTCTGCCACGATAAAATCGTATACCTCTGCCCGGGGCGTTGTGGGAGGGGGGTTCTTCGGATCGGTGGTCGGATCGGTTACCAGGGGTATGTTGCCGTACAGATCAACTAACCACCAATAAAAAGTCGCCCTTAGGACTCTAGTTTCTGCTATGAACGTTTTAACCAATGCCGTTTCTGCATCCGGGGAGTTACTCAGGTTATCCAGCGTAGCATTGGC
>JADFMC010000043.1 GCA_022564085.1 Fidelibacterota bacterium
TCCAGTGAAATCCTGGCATATTGCATTGAGGCTGATGCAACACTTTCTACAAAACTATTTACTACATTTTCAAAAAGTATCCCGCTAACAAAAACAATCTACGAAAAAGAAGTCCAGGTTCTTCTTTTTGAGAAACAGGCTTAAATCTGCAAAAAGTGAGGAGTAAATAATTTACTTCAACTATCTAAGATATATTTAAGACAACGCTCACCGCTTATCCAATTTTTTACTTTCGGCTCCTAAAAACAACTATAAATAGAGAAATCGCGTTCCAATACAAAAAAACTTAAAATTATTTTTTCGCTGGAAAATGAAATCTATTTGGTTCGTTAGTCCCTGCAACTAAAGACATCGCTTCCTGTTTCAAAATTATTCTAACACTTAACGCATAGACATCTTCGTTATTTTTTTTGAAAATAGTTTGCAAAATCGTTGAAGTTTTTCCGTTTCGTTGTGTTATATATAATAGGGCAAAAAGAATTTGGACTCTTTTTCGTCATAATTATACAAACATTCACAACTTTTTGGAGGACCAATCTTGTTAGAAAATAATCAACGAATAAAAGAAATTGATGCTGATAAGTTATTAAAGCGTCAGGTCATGCACGGTGCAAAACAGAGATATCCAGAGATGGATAATACAGTTAAGAAACGAATAAAAGAAGAACTCATTGTCATCAGTGATAAAAAACTGGCCAAGTTCATGAAAAAGGAGGCCGGATTACAGGAATACAGCCACCACCTGGATGACCTGCGGCGCCAGCAGGCCCATGTGCTGTCCAAGGAGCAGGAGCAGATCATGGCCCTGGCCCAGGACATCACCGGCGGGCCCCACGATGGCTTCAGTATGCTGACCAACACCGACTTCACCTGGGGCAATATCAAGGACGCCCGGGGGCAGGACGTGCAGATGTCCCGTAGCCGGTATTCACTGTACATGACCTCCGGCGACCGCCGGGTACGCCGCGACGCCTATCAGGAACTTTACGTGCCGTTCCAGAGCCACCTGAACACCCTCACGACCCTGCTGAACGCCGAGCTCAAAGTGTCGCTGTTCCGGATGAAGGCCCGGAACTACGAGAATATGCTGGAGGTGGCCCTGGACGGCCCCAATGTGCCCACCGATGTCTATCACAACCTGATTGCGGCGGTGAACGACAACCTGGAGCCGCTGCACCGCTGGGCCGCCATCAAGAAGCGGGTGCTGGGGGTGGACGAGCTGCATCCCTATGACACCTATGCGCCGCTGTTCCCGGAGGTGGAAAAAACCTATACCTATGAAGAAGCCCAAACCCTGGTATTAGCCGGGCTCGAACCATTGGGTGGCGATATCCTGGCCATCGTCCAGCGGGCCTTCGACGAACGCTGGATCGACGTCTACGAAAACCAGGGCAAACGCGGCGGGGCCTACTCCAGCGGGACTTACGGGGTGCACCCCTATATCCTGTTGAACTTCAACGGTACCCTGGACGCGGTATTTACCCTGGCCCACGAGCTGGGGCACACCATGCATTCCTACCTGTCGGCCCAGAACCAGCCCTACATCTACTCGGACTACCCCACGCTGGCGGCTGAGGTGGCATCCACCGCCAACGAGGCGCTTTTGATGCAATACCTGATGGATAATGCCCAGAGCGACGCCGAGAAGCTGTCGTTACTGCAATCCTACGTCCAGGATATTGGCAGCACCTTCTACCGCCAGACCCGTTTCGCCGAGTTCGACCTGGTGTTACACGAAATGGTGGAGAACGGCGAGCCGCTGACCCACGAGGCCTTAGGCCAGGTGTTCGGGGACACCTACCAGCGCTATTGGGGCCCTGAGATGGTAGTTGACGACGAGGAGCGCATGTCCTGGAGCCGCATCCCGCACTATTACTACAACTACTACATGTATTCCTACGCCGTGGCCTTCGCCGCCTCGCAGCTGATTGCCACTAGGATAATGGCGGAGGGCCAGCCGGCGGTGGATGACTACCTCCAATTCCTCAGCAGCGGGAGCTCGCTATATCCTATTGATCTGCTGAAGTTGGCCGGTGCTGATATGTCCACGCCGGCCCCCATTGTGGCCACCACAAAGAAAATGGATCAGCTGCTGGATCAGATAGAGGAGATCATCGCCCGCCGGTAGCCGCGGTCTAGGCCGTCTTTTGATAGAGCAGCAGCCGGTAGGCGTGTAGTAAATAGGATACTTGCTGGGAATTTAGGATACAGTTAACAATGGGGGGGGACCGCTGCTTCGATCGGCAGGGCAACCATATCCCCAAGCCCCGCCGGACCCAGCACCTTCCGTCGTATTCTACAGGCGTGAATTAAGCCTTGGAAACGCAGAATATATCTTCTAGTTTTTACCCCCAAATGTTCAAATGACTCTGAAGCAATAAAATCAGCAAGGAAGAGTTCCCATGAAAGCAGCGCAGGTAATCATCGCAATAACCATGGTATTCGCCACCCCCCGGAATGGGCTGTTCGCCCAGGCTCCGGTAGCCCCTATCCGCGATGTTGTGGATGAACACTTCGGCGTCGAAGTGCATGATCCTTATAGGTATATGGAAGATATTGACGCTCCTGAAGTACAGGAATGGTTCCGAGGCCAGGCGGATCAGGCCCACGAAATTCTGTCACAAGTCAAGGGACGCGACGCCCTCTACAAGCGCCTTAAGGAGCTCGACGGCAGCAAGCCCTACCGCATCTACAGCATCCGCAGGCGAGAGGACGGGTCACTGTTTTACAAAAAGCGGATGGCGGATGAAAACCTGCCCAAGCTCTACTACCGCAGCGCCTCGGGAGAGGAAAAGATGCTGGTGGATGCGGAATCGTTTTCCGGTGGTGGAGACCAGCATTACTCCATAGAGGCCTACTCGCCCTCGCCGGATGGACGCTACGTGGTCTACGGCCTTGCGGCGGGCGGCTCGGAGGAAACGGTGCTGCACATCCTGGATGTGACCACCGGTACGCATCTGGACGAAACCATCGATCGCATCGAAACTGCCTACAACCGCCCCCGGTGGCTTCCGGATGCCAGCGGCTTCTTTTATGCCCGTCGCCAGGAGCTGCCTCCCAACGCTCCCGAAACGGAAATCTACAAGAATACGCGCACCTACTTGCATCGACTGGGAGACGACCCCGCCCGCGACAAGGCTGTCTTTGGGAAGGGCCTGTCCGATGAAGTGGTGATGCTTGATGTCGATTTTCCCAGTATCAACCTGCCTCCAGGCTCAAAGTACGCCATCGGCAAAATCAAGCACGGCGATTCGAACCCGGTCACCCTCTACAGCACCCTCGTATCCAATCTTACCAGGGATAAGGTACCCTGGAGATTCATTTGCGACGCCTCGGATGAGGTGGTCGACTATGCGGTGAAGGGCAAAACCATCTACCTGCTCACCTCCAGCAGCGCCCCGCGCTACAAGGTGGTCAAAACCTCCTTGGCGCGGCCAAATTTCGACAAGGCAAAGGTGGTGGTGCCGGAGAGTGAAATGGTCGTGGAGTACATCACCTCGGCCCGGGATGCTCTCTATGCCGGGGTCATTGACGGCGGTTTTAACCGCATCCTGCGCCTGAAGCATGGCAGCAAGGGGGGCGATCTGCTGACCCTGCCGGATGATGCCGCCGGGTACCTCGCATCGGTATCACCCACCATCGAGGGCGCCCTGGTCTACACCAACAACTGGACCAGGGGCAGTTCCATTTATGCCTACGATCCGGGCACCGGCGCCTACAGCAATACCGGTCTCATGCCGCCAGGCAGGTATGATGATGTCCCGGGATATACTTCCAGGGAAGTCAAAGTCAAAGGCCACGATGGCGTGCTGGTGCCGCTTTCCATTCTCCACAAGGAGGGTCTCGCCATGGATGGATCCAATCCGACGCTCCTGATGGGCTACGGATCCTATGGCATCTCGATTGGCGTGGGATACCGTGCTACCCGCCTGGCTTGGCTGGAACAGGGAGGTGTGCTGGCGTATGCCCATGTCCGGGGGGGTGGTGAGTATGGCCAGGCCTGGCACGAAGCGGGCAAAATGCTCAACAAACCCAACACCTGGAAGGACTTTATCGCCTGTGCCCAATATCTGATTGAGGAGGGTTACACCTCCACTGAACATATCGCCGGCCAGGGTGGCAGCGCGGGAGGCATTACCATCGGCCGCTCCATCACCGAGAGACCCGACCTGTTCGCCGCAGCCGTCATCAATGTAGGAATGCTCGACGCGATCCGCGCAGAGACCACCACCAACGGTGTTCCCAACATCATGGAGTTCGGTTCGGTGGTTACGGAAGAAGGCTTTCGCGGGCTTCACGAAATGAGCGCCTATCACCATGTTAAAGATGGCACCGACTATCCGGCCGTGCTGCTTACACACGGCATCAACGACCCCCGGGTCGACCCCTGGATGTCGGGCAAAATGACCGCCCGGCTGCAGGCGGCCACCACCAGCGGCGAACCGGTGCTCCTGCGCATTGACTACGACGCCGGCCATGGCATCGGATCCACCCGTGACCAGTACCTGCAGCAGCTGGCGGATACCTGGGCCTTCCTGTTATGGAAATTGGGCCAGTCTAATTTTCAGGGGGCTGATGACGGGGAACCTACCCCCCTGTAGGCCTGCTACCGACCGGCCGCCCGCCGGTAGCCGCGGTCTAGGCCGTCTTTTGATAGATTAGCAGCCGGTAGGTCTTGTTGGCCAGGAAGTCCTGGTGCAGCGATGCCCCGGAGAAATATTCGCGGTCGATGCGTGCCAGGCGTTGGCGCAATAGCCAGCCCAGCAGGCGAGTGATCCAGGGGAACCTGGTGCGGAAATATTCCACCGTCAGGCCGCGCACCGGCAGCCCCACATCGCGCAGGAAAGCATCCCACAGTTCGATAGTGGGGGCGGTGCGCTCGGTGATATCGATATCAAGCCGCTTGGTCACCGGGACCTCTGCGATGTGGGCCTGGAATTTCGCCAGGGAGTGGCCGCCTCCCTGGATCGACTGCCGGCCGCTATCCAGTTTGAAGAAGTCACAGATTAGAATGTGCCCCTCATCATTGAGCAGTTCCAGGCACTTCTGCAGGGCGGCGGGGATTTTCACGTATTGGAAGCTTTCGCTGAAAAGTATCAGATCGTAGCGCCGGCTGGTTTCCAGCTGCTCGTACTTGCACTTGAACAGTTCCCCCCGGTTGCCCAGTTTTTCCTCGATCCGCCGGGATAGGTGCTCGCTGGGGGAGACGCAATCCACCGAATAGCCCTTGGCCAGCAAGGCCGCCGCCAGATTGCCGCCCCCACTGCCCACATCGAGGATCGTTTTCACACCAGTGGGAATGTGATCGATCAGATGCCGGCTATAATTTTCCTGAGCGGCCTTGAAATTATCCACCACCGGTTCCAGGTCGTCCGTCCAGAGGCCGAAATGTAGATCCTCAGTCTTGAAAAAGAATTTGCCCAGGGCCAGACCGGCTACCAGTCCCAATTCCTTCGAGCTGACTTTTTTCCCCATAGTTATGGCCGTCTGCATTCGGCCCGCGGCTGCAGTCGCCGCGCTATTTGCCGACGGGCTTTCCCTTATCATCTTGGTTGCAAGATTTGACTTACGCTACTTGCGTGGGAAGCCTCGCATCCCATAGCTGTCGCAACGGGCGACACTTTAATGCCGCCTCACCAATATTGCAAGGGCTGTATGGCGTCTTACTTGTTCGGCGCGGCAGGGCCGGGGATAATCGCTGAGACAATTCGGGAACGGGCGCCGCCAGGGTAACATTTTGTCACAGTCCTGGCAGTTTGACAACCATATTCGCCCACCAAGGGCCGATCAAACGGACCAGTCCCCGTCGACAATCCCCCTCCGGGTAACTTCTGGCAAGGTATTTGCCCCTGATATTAACAGAATTGCTTTTTGAAATATCCGGTAACGAGTGCGGTGGCAGCCGCCTCGATGCAAAACTTGCTTACCTATGCTTCCTGCACTTGGCGTCCAGCCAAAAAAACGGTGAAATGACCTACCAAATGCTCTGCATAATCCCACCACCCGCGGGCATAGGTAAGCATTAATTTACAAGTTAGAGTGTCTAACAACCTCCGACGGAGTGATCGGCCCCCTCCGTCGGAGGTTTTTTTATGGGCCCATATATTTCCAGCATCGATCCGGGGACGGTTTTAAGCCGCTGCTTACAGACTTGCCTGCCACTGCCGGCCGATGTAGTTTTACGCCCTGTGCCATTACCCGGTATCATAAATTCTGTCAGCCTGTTGGCGGTAATGCTGCCCGGGCCCACTATTCGGCTTACCCAACCTCAATAAGTGGGCTGAAAATCAATCCCT
Source organism: Fidelibacterota bacterium (assembly GCA_022564085.1). GTDB lineage: Bacteria > Fidelibacterota > Marinisomatia > SCGC-AAA003-L08 > TS1B11 > JACZSB01. Next base: position 6,297 of record JADFMC010000043.1, read on the forward strand.
TAATCACCAACGACGCCATTGTACTGGGAATTCTGCTGCTGATCCTGGCCTTCGTTTTTCAGACCTCCCATAGCGAGCGGCCCTTCTGGCGAAAATTCTACAAGTATATCCCTTCGCTATTGCTGTGTTATTTCATTCCGTCGGTACTCAACTCCGTCGGGTTAATCTCCGGGGAACAGTCCAACCTATACTTTGTCTCCTCGCGCTACCTGCTGCCCACCAGCCTGGTGCTGTTGACCCTGAGCATCGACTTGAAGGAGGTGATCGGCCTGGGGCGCAAGGCGCTGATCATGTTCCTGGCCGGCACTTTCGGTATCGTAATTGGGGGTCCCTTGACTATACTGATCTTTAGCTATCTGGCCCCTGACATCGTCGGGGGGGCCGGACCTGACGCCGTCTGGCGGGGACTGAGCACCGTGGCCGGCAGCTGGATCGGCGGTGGGGCCAATCAGACCGCCATGAAGGAGGTCTTCGGTGTCAGCGACAAGCTGTTTTCCACTATGATCGCCGTGGACGTGATCATCGCCAACCTCTGGATGGCCTTCCTGCTCTACGGTGCAGGTATTTCCGAAAAGATCGATAAGTGGTTCCAGGCGGACGCCTCCGCCATCGACCGGGTGCGCCGCAGTATGGAAGACTACCGGACGAGGATAGCCCGCATTCCTTCGTTGACCGATGTTACCACCATCATGGCTGTTGGATTCGGGGTTACGGGGCTAGCCCACCTGGGCTCGGACCTGATCACCCCCTGGATCGTCACCCACGCCCCCGGCCTGGCCAAGTACAGCCTCACCTCCCCCTTCTTCTGGATCGTGGTAATCGCCACCACCGGCGGTTTGGTGCTCTCCTTCACCCGTTTCCGGCAACTGGAGGGCGTGGGAGCCTCGCGCTACGGCAGCCTGCTGCTGTACGTGCTGGTGGCCAGCATCGGCATGCGCATGGACATCATGGCGGTATTCGATAGTCCCCAACTGTTCCTGGTGGGCCTGGTGTGGATGCTGATCCACGTCATCGTGCTGGTGACGGTAGCCAAGTTGATCAAGGCCCCCTTCTTCTTCGTGGCCGTGGGCAGCCAGGCCAATGTGGGCGGGGCGGCTTCGGCCCCCATAGTGGCCGCGGCCTTCCATCCGGCCCTGGCGCCGGTGGGGGTGCTGCTGGCGGTGCTGGGCTATGCTTTGGGCACCTATGCCGCCTGGTTCTGCGGCCTGCTGATGCAGGCGGTGGCGCCGTAAGGTCGGAATAGCGTCGAACCGCTTACTGATCCTTTAAATAAGAAACCACCATCCGTTTATTAGAATCAAACGGTGCGATGAACCAATCTAATTACCAGAGGTTGTTTTTGTTCGACCTAGCTAGGCCTTAGCGGTACCGGCTCCCATTCTACTCAACTGCGCAAAAGAATCTTCGGGCATATGCGAGCTTGCAACAACCTCTCTTAGGTCATATGGAAATTCATCGACAGCATCCACGCCGCCCTTGGATTTGGCTATGGTTTCACCAAATCCACCGAAGTTCATTAACTGGTGCTCATTATCAGTTGGGTACATCGAAATTCGTTCACGATGAGTCGCTACTATTTCTCCAGTGGTCGTATCCATCTGGAAATACTGGGACACTGCCATGCGGGCAACAATTCTTCGAACTTTCAGCAAAAACAGAGTTGCTCTTTGATTGCCCTGCTCCATCCAGGCGAATGCCTGTCTATTGTAAATCAGGGATGAATATAATTTTTGATGGTCTGAACAGGCACCCATCATTACGAAGTTGTTTAGCGTCAGCTCCGATTTCAGAAATATTGCATTAACACCGTAATTGACTATATCAGGTTCTATTTTCTTGTTGAGATTCTCAAGGAGAACTTTGAAGCGATCAACATGGTGGACATCAAGCAGATAAAGGTAATGAATTCCATTAGCCACATTATTATATACCGTCTCAAAGAGGATTTCATCGTCCAGGAATTCCTCAGCCCAGACGATGATAAGGTCGTTGGAACGCAGGATTCCGCCTTCACTTTCCCCGCGCTGGAGGGCTGCCAGGCGCTTATTGCTGATGATCTCGGTTTTTTCCTTCCTGCTTACCTGCCATTTTACCGCTTTACCATTATCCCGGGTTTTGCCGTTGTTTTCGTAGGTTCTTTGAAGCGTTACCCCGATTGTAAGAAAAGCGAGAAAGATAATTACACTGACTATGATTGCCAACATAGCGCTCAGTCCTCCATTGAGATCTCTATATCCGCCTTGGTGAGCAATCCGTATGTTCGCCATATGGCTATGGCTGTGTATAGCACCACAATAACAGTAATCGCGGTTATCGATATCGTGTTATTGTTCATGGTGTGCTGTAAAAAGAAGCCTTGAAAAACAAGTGCCAGGGTGCCGCCGCACAATAGCAGGAACAGCATTAGAGTGCCGGAATTTTGGCGGAGGAGCACGCTAAAGCAGAGCAATGAGAATGGTGCCAGCAGAGTGCCGGAGCCATATGCCAACACCATCGCCTGATCTAGGCTGCTGGAATAGAAATATGGTGTGCATATCAGTAATGGAAACCACACAATCAAGGCATCCAACGCTCTTCTAAGTTCCGACACCGGCCTTTCTCCGATTATTGATCAGCAATGACTGCAACATTCATACGCCTGGCTAGATAGATAAAGGGAGTGTCTGCAAGTGCTACCAAGAATTTTAAAACATATGCCACCATCATTACAGATAGAAGCTCCGGAATGACTCCTAAAAAGGCGATTGGGAAGAAGATCAGAGTGTCGATAAATTGGCTGGTGGAGGTCGACAGAATATTACGCAGCCATAAATGTCGGCCTTCTGTTTTTTCTTTTATGCTGTGAAATAGCCAGATATCAAATTGCTGGGCCACAAAGTACGCTACGAATGACCCTAAGGCAACTCTCCAAGTGGAGCCAAAGAGAGTTGAAAATGCATTTCCATAGACCTCTGCATCGGGAACCGGCTGGAAACGCATCACTACCTGTCCGAAGATAGCGAGCAATGCCAGGGCCAGGAAGCCGACCCAGATAGCCTGATATCCGCTTTTTTTACCGTGGAACTCGGCTAGCAGGTCGGTGCCTAGGAAGATTGAGGCGTAGAATATAGTTTGGGGACTGCCCACTACACCGAAGACCAGCCCGACCTTCGGTGCTGCGAGACTAACCATAATCAGATTCACTACAATCACGCCAATAACATATGATTTACCCAGCCTGAAGGCAATAAGGACAATGCTTAAATCGAATAATGCAGCGAAAATTATGAGAAGTTCATTGGACATAGCAGCCCTTCACGGTTTTATAGATGCTTACAACACAACATATATAGGCTAAAGCCGATGAAACAGACCCAAAGGGTGTGTATAAAGCCATTGTAGACCCATCATAGAGGTTAGAATATAGTACAAAAAGCCAATAGATCACAATAAAAATATGCTGGCGGCGATGATTTTAAAATGATGCCATGCATTAAATCATGCGCATGGACATCATGGCGGTGTTCGAGAGTCCCCAGCTATTCCTGGTGGGGCTGGTATGGATGCTGATCCACGTCATCGTGCTGGTGGCGGTAGCCAAGCTGATCAAGGCCCCCTTCTTCTTCGTGGCTGTGGGCAGCCAGGCCAATGTGGGCGGGGCGGCTTCGGCCCCCATAGTTGCCGCGGCCTTCCATCCGGCCCTGGCGCCGGTAGGGGTGCTATTGGCGGTGCCGGGGTATGCCCTGGGCACCTACTGCGCCTGGTTCTGCGGCTTGCTTATGCAGGCGGTGGCGCCGTAGCATGGGACTAAACCGGGACCGCGAGCAATTTAGAAGGCGTGAACCAGCGACAC
>JADFMC010000044.1 GCA_022564085.1 Fidelibacterota bacterium
GGCCGGAGCAGGCCGCAGCCGATCCGCCGGCGACAGACCATGCGTTGCTACGCGGTGACCTACCGAAAAAAATCTATTCCCTGGACACTAACTTGCCCGATCCTATCATGGTCACGGTGGTGTATCATGACCCCGCTCTGCGGGACGATTATCATGCGTTCTATGAGTATTTTGAGCAAACCCTCGAGAGGGTTGAGACCTATGCCTTGGGCTCCGGCCGCTTCCAGGCGGAAGTGCTGCTGGGGAAGGATATCGTTTTCGGCGGCTCCGGGATCAGGGCCGGCGCGGCGCCCCTGCCCTATGACCACCTGCTGCTGTACCCCAACCCCTTCAACTCCGCCTTAACCATCAGCTTCATGCTGCGGGCGGAGGAGATCGGCCTGGTGCGGATCTATAACCTGCTGGGGCAGGAAGTGTTCAGCACCGGGAAAAGGACACTGGCGGCAGGGGTGAACCGGTTCCACTGGACCGGCATTGCTGCCGGCGGGCGGACCGTGCCATCGGGAATTTACTTCATCCGGCTGGAGACCGACCGGGGCCTGCTGGTGACCAAGAAAGTGACGATGTTGAAATGAGGTACACTCACTTTATACTGATGGCATTATCGCTGCTGCTGCTGATGGATTGCCGGAAGAAAGGACCCACTAAATCGGATCGGATAAAAGCCTCCCTTAACGCCGGCTGGGATGAATTCGAGAGTAGCAACATGGAGGCTGCCCTGGAGGAGTTTCTGGAAGCGTATGTGGAGGACTCCAGCCGCGCACAGTCGCAGGTGGCGGTAGCCTGGGCCCGGCTGATGATCCCGGGCATCGACCCGGCCACGGTGATCGCGGTCATCGATTCGAACGCCACCGACGACCAGGTCTGGCGCAATGACGCCTGGTGCGCCCTGGCAGTGGCCCATTTGATCCTGAACCAATACTCTGAAGCGGATTCAGTGGCGCTGCTGGTGTTGACGGCCGACGCGGCCTATGTTTTTGCCCATCGGCCCTCGGTGGACTGGCAGGATCTGTTGCTCATCCGGGGGCAGGCCCTGTTCTTCATGGCGCAATACACTTCCGCCTGGCAAGTTATGGGTCCCCTGTTGACCGACCCCCCTTACGCGTCCATCGACCCAGCAAATCCCAGCACTTGGAAGATCGGGAATACAGGTAAAACATACGACATGTTTGCTGAAATAGTGGCCAAGGTGATCTCCGCCCTGGTCGAAGACCATAGGCTATGACCATGAAAACGCGAAAAAGATTGCAAATCACGGTAGTGCTGGCGCTGGGAACGGTGCTTTTCACCGCTGGCTGCGAACTGACCAATAGCCCCCCTACAATCAGGATCGAGGTGGAAAAAGAGGAAATTCTAACCGGTGATAGCCAAACGTTCAACGCGATCGTGGAAGATCCCGATGAGAACGCCATAATACGGATCAGTTGGTCCGTGACCGGTGGCACCCTGGCAAATAAAACTGGGGAAGAAGTGAGCTGGACCGCTCCGCTGTCGTTGGGGGACGTAGTGGTCATGGCAGTGGCCGACGATGGCATCTCAAACGGTATTGACTCGGCCAAGCGTACTATCACGGTTGTGAATTCAGCGCCGGAAATCATTTCATTCGAAGTGACCGGCTTTACGGACAAATCACCGTACGTACTCATGGGTGGCACTATCGAGCTGGAATGCATCGCAGTGGAACCGGATGAAGAGCAGTTGACCTATTCCTTCAATACCCAGGCCGGGGCAGGCAGTTTCGATCATGCCTCCCCAGAGGATAACATCGCTCTTTGGATCGCGCCGAAGGAGACCGAACTGGCATTTTCGCGCATCTACAAGCTATTTGTAGTGGTCTCGGATGAGCAGACTTACTTTTCCAGCGACACCCTGGAAGTGCTGGTCTACAAAGAAGCCGGCACCATCTGGGTGGTAGACAGCGAGCAGGCCATTGTATCCAAATACACAGACCTGGGTGATTTTATCCTGACCTCCAGCCATCCGTTTGAAGAACCGCGGGCAGTGACTAACGACATCACCCAGGATTACGGCTGCTATGTGGCCGATTACACTGCCGGGGAAGTGGTAAAACTGGACCCGGAAGGCAACATTGAGGCTATCTTTACCAACGCGCCCAACGTGGTGGACCTGGCCATCCATGCCAGAACTCTGTGGGTGCTGAGCGAAGCGGACAGCGCCCTGCTAATATACAACACCTGGTCTTCGGGGCCGCCGGTACACCGGGTTAGCGGTTTTAAGCAGCCGCGGGCTATTACCATCAACCAGAATAACCACACGGTATGGATCACCGACGTAGGCGATAATAGCGTTATCCAATTGAACGCCCTGGAGGCATGGCCCGATTCGGTGAGCGATCCCGGCGTAATCGTCTACCGCGATGAGGCCGGGATCCCCATCTTCAACTTCCCCAGCGGCCTGGGCAGCCGCCGACTATCCGACGCAACCCTTTATATAGCCGATCAATTCCACAACCAGATCGAGCGGCTGACCTACTCCAGCGGCACCGGGACGTATTCACGAAACACTCCCATCAGTATCGCCAATCCTTCCCAGGTGGTCTCCAACGTCAAGGGTGAAGTGTGGGTGCTAAATAGCGACGGCAGCATTCAGTACTTCCTGGAGAGCAATATCAACATCGCTCCCTTCCCCATACTCTCATACGCCTTCAGCAATCCCAATAGCATGGCTGTGGACGGGGTCACCGGTGAGGTATGGATCGGGGACAACGGCAATCACCAGGTGGTGAAGGTGCTCAGCCCCGATTCCCTGGCAGTGGTGATCAGCGGGGTGGACTTTGTGGCGGATATCGTGGTGAACCGCTAGCAACCGCCGTCGGTCCTTGGGCCGCACACCGCTGCCCCACATAGTGAGGCTACTTGATTCCCAGGCCCGGTTACGCGAGCCGGCCTGCTCCAAGATTGATAATAATATTACCTTATCTTAAGTTAAACCGCTCCACCGAGCGGTTCGGAAACCTAAATTGGCGCTACCGGCAATCGTCCGGTAGCATCCGAAAGCCGATGGATTAAGGACCTCACTTGATGGCATATGTCTCGTGTACCGTGGAAAATCACGTCGAAATGTGCCGGGCAGCGAAATCTGCTTCGACGCCTGCCACCAGCACTGCCTGGCCCTATTGGCAAGAACTGAATTTTCGGGACTATCATTACCCCCTGCCGGCCGACGATGGGCTGCGCCAATTTGGCTGAACCATGACCGCCACCATTAATTTCAACGCCCGTTTGCTGGCCGAGGTAAAGCGCAAACATTCCCAACTCTGCCTGGGCCTGGACTTAGACCCTGAGCGCACCTCGTCCCTACACGGTAACGGTCTGAAGTCTTTGCAGGCGGCTGCCCGGCTGATCGTGGATGCCACCTGCCACCTGGTGTGGGGATACAAACTCAACTTCGCCTTTTTCGAACGGTTCGGCTCGGCCGGATATGCCTGGCTGGAACGATTGGCGGCCCACATCGGTGACCGGGCTCTGATCATCGGCGACGCCAAACGCGGTGACATCGGCAACTCCGCCCGCAATTACGCCCAGGCCGTCTTTGGCCACCTGAACCTGGACGCGGTGACGGTGAATCCTTACATGGGCCGCGACGCGCTGGAGCCGTTCATCGCCGACCCGGCCCGGGGGGCCTTCATCCTGTGCCTGACCTCCAACCCCGGTTCGGGCGATTTCCAGCGCTATCCCCCCGAACGGCCGTTGTATCTGGAGGTGGCCGCCTGGGCCGAGCGGCTTAACGGGGCCGGTAATGTGGGGCTGGTCACGGGCGCCACCCACCCCGGCGACCTGGCCGGCATTCGCCGGGCGGCGCCTTCGTTGCCCTTCCTGGCGCCAGGGATCGGCGCCCAGGGCGGATCTCTGGAGCAGGCGCTGGCGGCCGGTACCAATGAGACGCCCACTATCATCAGCGTTTCCCGGGGGGTGCTGTATGCCGGTGAAGGCACGCTGGAGGATATAGTGGCGGCCGTCGGCGACTATAACCGGCAAATTAGCAATCTGGCCTGATGGCGCTCGACCTGAAGCAACTGTTAACCGACTCCGGCGCGCTGCTGGAGGGCCATTTTCTGCTCACCTCCGGCCGGCACAGCGACCGCTACATCGAGAAGTTCCGCCTGCTGGAGCGTCCCGCCGCCCTGGATGCTGTGGCCCAAGCCATGGCCGAGGGTATCGACCCGGCGGAGGTGGATGTGGTGCTGGGGGCGGCCATCGGCGGGATTCTCATCGCCGGGGCAGTGGCCCGGGTGCTGGATCGCCGCATCATGTTTACCGAGCGGGTGGATGGCCGAATGACCCTCCGCCGGGGATTCGAACTGCAGCCCAATGGCCGAGTGTTGGTGGTGGAGGATATCGTCAGCACCGGGGGCTCGGTTAAGGAGCTGTTGGAGGTGGTGCGCCAGGCGGGGGCCCTGGTTATGCAGGTGGCCTGCCTGGTGGACCGGTCCCCGGGCGGACTTGAAATTGCGCCTCCTACTAAAGTGCTTCTGCGCCTGCCCATTGCCAGCTGGCCCCCAGGGGAATGCCCAAAGTGCCAGGAGGGCATTCCATTAGCCCAGCCGGGCCGCAGCGGTAAATAGCCGCATTTTGCGCCTGATCGACGGCGCTTCTACCCTAGCATAAGTCCATGGCACTGCCTAATTTCCGGCACATTGCGCCTTGGTACGGCCCAAAGGCCATGGAAAGACATCATTGATTAAAGGAGTCCGAAATTGCCCAAGTTAATGTTCTTTGCCGGCGCGATCATCATCCTGTTAATGGCGATTACCTGCAGCAAACGGGGCGAGGAAGTGCTTAAAACATATCCTGGGGGAGAGAAGCAGGAAGTGGCCGTTTTCACGGGCCAAGGACAGGACCGGCAGCAGCTGTCCAAAACCGGCTATTATCAGGATGGCGCCATCTCCTTCGAGGAGACTTACGTGGAGGGCGAATTAGCCACCTACCGGGCCTACTGGAATAGCGGACAGCTTAAGGCCCGCCGCGATTATAGCGCCGGTCAGGTGGAGCTGGAGGAATATTTCGATTCCGACGGTGCGCTGCAATTAACCAGGCAGCAGATCAAAGAGCGCATCGCCGGCCTGTCGGATTTCAAGTCCGAGCCGGCCACTGCAGATGACATCGTGACCATGGAAACCAGCGCCGGAATTATCAAACTGAAGCTGTATACCGATCTGACACCGGGACACGCGAATAATTTCAAGAAACTGGCCAATTACGGTTTCTACGACGGCACTACCTTCCATCGCGTGGTCCCTGGATTTGTGATCCAGGGGGGCGACATTGCCAGCCGTGATCCGGACAGGGGCAACGACGGCACGGGCGATCCGGGCTACAGCATTGACGCCGAGTTCAATCCCCGGCCCCACGTAAAGGGCACCCTGGCCATGGCCCGCTCCTCGGCCCCCAACAGCGCCGGCAGCCAGTTTTACATTGCCCTGGGCCGGTTGGCGCAGCTGGATAACAAGTATACCGTGTTCGGGCAGGTGATCGAGGGGCTGGAGGTGGTAGACAGTATCGCGGCCGCCGTTACCGACAACCGTGATAATCCCATCAGGCCCCAACGAATTATCAAAGTCAGGGTGGAGTGACCAAGCTAAGTCCGCCAAACCAAATTGGAACAGTTGGCGCCAGGGGAAAACCCGTATGAGAAATCCAAAAGTGGGTTTGGCCCTGGGAGCCGGAGGTGCGCGCGGCCTGGCACACCTGGGGGTGATCCGGGCCCTACGGCGCCACGAAATACCCGTGGACATGATTGCGGGCTCCTCCATCGGGGCCGTGGTGGGCGCCATGTACAGCGCCAACCTTGATATAGAATGGGTCGAACAGCGTTTCAGGAAGATGCTCACCAGCCCACAGTTCGCCGAGTCGGGGATCAATGCCGTCCAGGGCCGGGTGCCGGACAAAAAACCGGATTTTCTGGAGTGGGCCACCCGCTATGTGCGCCACAAGCTGGTGCTGAACTTTTCCGACCACCGGACGGGAGTGGTCAAGACCGAGCGCCTGGCCCGGCTGATTGACTCCCTACTGCCGGTGAAGACATTTGCGGAACTACGGATACCCTTCGCCTGTGCCGCCGTGGACCTGCAAACCGGGAACGATGTGGTAATCGATACGGGCAATCTGGTAGAGGCGGTTACTGCCAGCGCTTCCATACCAGGCTACCTGCCACCTATGCCGATGGAATCAGGCCTGTTGAGCGACGGCGGAGTGGGCCAGCCGGTGCCCGGCGACGCGGTCCGCCAGCTGGGAGCCGAGTTTATCATTGCCGTTGATGTATCCGTGCATCGCTTCGCCCCCCTGGCGGAGCGGAACATCATAACCATCCTGGGGCGGGCCAGTGAAATCACCGCCGCCCGGCTGTCACAGGCCTTGGCCCACCGGTGGGACGTATGGCTGCACCCCGATACTCTTGACGCACACTGGACCCGGTTTGACCTGATCGATAGCTTGATAGCCGAGGGAGAGCGGGTGGTGGAGCAGCAGATCGATACCATCCGCCGGAACTTGCGGCCCACCAGGGGCGTTATAGGGTGGTTAAACCGTCGCTTCGGGTTAGCATGAAAATGAATTTATCAACCCATATTAATGATGATGCCGGTGCCTGAGGTGAGGGGCGAGTTTTGCGGTTAGCAAGAATCCTGGCTATGGCGCTGGTGGTGGGCAGCCTACCGCTGCAGGCCCAAGTCCTGTCAGATATCGTCAACCTTGAAATAACGGTGGATCGCAACACCGTCCGGGCCGGCGAGCAGGTCACCGTGCATGCCAACCTTACTATTGCAGACGGCTGGCACGTTTATTCCAGCGACCTGGAGGGGCTGGGGCCCGTTCCCACCCACTTCGAGCTCAATGATAGTATGCTGGTGACGGGGTACGGCGCCTTCGTGGAACCGGCCGCCAAACGGGTCTGGGACGAGGGTTTCCAGATCAATGTCGGTTGGCACTCCGGCCAGGTCAGCCTGAGTCAGGCATTCGAGCTGGCGCCAGACCTGCCGCCGGGCAGGCTGCCCTTCTCCGGCCGCCTGGCGTTCATGGCCTGCACCGAAACCATGTGCCTCCCCCCGGCCGACCAGGAGTTCAACTTCCTGCTCGACCTGGAGGAAGGACCGCCCCGGGAACAATTCGCCCTCATTGCCGCCGCTGAGCCAATTGAGAGGGCCAACATCTCCGGGCTGGAAGGTACGGAGCTGCAAGCTGCCATCCAAGAAGGGCTGGGGTCCTTCCTGCTGCTGGCCATCGGCATGGGTGTGCTGGCCCTGCTGACCCCCTGCGTGTTCCCCATGATCCCCATCACGGTATCTTTCTTCCTAAAACAGGGGGAAAACCGCACGATGCCGGCCACCAAGTCCGCCGGGTTGTACGCCCTTGGTATCATAGTGATCTATTCGGCCCTGGGATTGATACTGGCCCTGACCCTGGGGGCTGCCGGAGCCAACCAGCTGGCCGCCAATCCGTGGGTCAACCTGGTGCTGGCGGGACTGTTCGTCTACTTCGCCCTGAGCCTGTTCGGACTCTACGAAATTCAACTGCCCGCCCGGTTGCGGCAGTTCAGCCTGCAACAGGAATCCCGTTCCGGGATATTGGGCATATTCTTCATGTCCCTGACTTTTACCATCACCTCCTTCACCTGTACGGTCCAGTTCGTGGGGCTGTTGCTGGTGGCAGCCAGCCAGGGGCACTACCTGTGGCCCTTGATCGGGATGGTCACCTACTCCACTGCCTTTGCGGCGCCCTTCTTCCTGCTGGCGCTGTTCCCCCAGAAACTGGCCCAGCTGCCCAAGAGCGGCGGTTGGCTGAATTCGGTGAAGGTGGTGATGGGTTTCTTGGAGATCGCGGCAGCCTTTAAGTTCATCAGCAACAGCGACCTGGTATGGAGTTGGGGGTTTTTCACCCACCAGTCGGTGCTCGCTTCCTGGACGGTAATCATGGCCCTGACAGGGTTATATTTGCTGGGAAAAATCCAGCTGCCGCACGACTCCCCCGTGCAGCATATTTCGGTGCCCCGGTTGCTGCTGAGCGGCACATTCCTGATAATCACCCTGCTGCTGGGAGTGGGACTCACCGGGCAGAAGATCCCGGGTATCGTGGAGGCCTACCTGCCGCCCCGTCTGACACATGGTGAATCGGGGGTGGTCCTGAAGGGCCGGTTGGAGCAGTTGCGCTGGCACACCGAACTGGAGGACGCCCTGGCGGAAGCCCGGCAGGTCAAGCGCCCCGTTTTCCTCGATATTACGGGCTATACCTGCACCAACTGCCGCTGGATGGAAGCCAATATTTTCACTGAGCCCGAGGTGGTAGACCACTTTGAGCGCTTTGTCCTTTTGCGCTTGTATACCGACGCAGGAGATAACTACCGTGAGAAACAGCGCTATGCTGTGGAGCAGTTCGGGACCGCGGCCCTGCCGTTTTATGCCGTCCTGGCCCCCGATGGCAGCGAGCTGTCCCGCCTGCCACAGATGACCAGGAAACTGGAGAAGTTTATACGTTTCCTGGAAGACGGTTTAGCTAGCTATGAGCAAGGCGCCTACGCCTCCCGGTAACCTAAAGTGGCAAAATCGCATCTAACTTGCAAGGAGCCATATGTTATCGGGCATATTCAAGATAATACACAGTCCGGCCCTAAGGGTGGCTTTGGTGGTGGGCACCATCCTAACTCTGATCAATCAGACTTCCGCGGTCATACACCTGGACTTCAACACCGACGCAGTGGTCCGTACCGTGCTTAATTACCTGGTGCCGTTCTCGGTGTCCACGTACTCCCGATCAGCCCTCCTGCGCGAGCAGCAGACAGATCGACACCTTCTTTATCCTGATCCACAAAAACTGCCCGATCACGGACAAGGGGATTGACATGCTCTCCAAGATGCTGAGCTCCCATCTGCCGTTTAGCATTACCGGAATCGGTAAACCCGAAGGATTATATTAATGAAAAATATCAAATCACTATCACTGGTGGGACTCACCCTGATCGTAGGCCTGGGATTGATCGTCTCGCTGTCTGTGGGTGCGACGGCCCCGGGGAATAGCCCGCCGGAAAATGCGTATCAGCCGGCACCGGATTTCACACTGTCCAGCCTGGACGGCGAGCGCTATACGCTCAGCAAGCTTCGAGGCAAGGTGGTGCTGGTCAATTTCTGGGCCACCTGGTGCGCCCCCTGCCGCCAGGAAATCCCGGATCTCTCCAGGTTGCACACCCGGTATAAAGACCGGGACTTCATGGTGTTGGGCATCTCCATGGATGAGATCAGCCCAAAAAAGATCCAAAAATTTGCCCGGAATTACAAGATCAGCTACCCGGTATTGCATGGACCCCAGTCGGAGCTGGGGAAAATCAGCAAATCCTATGGCGGCATTCAGGCTATTCCAACTTCCTTCTTGATCGACAAACAGGGAAATATCAGGGCCAGGTATATCGGCGCCCGCACCGAACTGGTGTTTTTAGCGGATATCATTCCCCTGCTCTAAGAAGAGAACCTCACCTCCGTCCTGCGGCCGTCCCCTCTCCTTGAGGAGAGGGGCGACACGAAGTGTCCGGGGTGAGGTTTCTTGTGCGGCTATTCGGCCGGCAGCATAAAATCAGTTGTCAGGCTGTCCAGGAAGAGCACACCAGCTGGCGTGGCCCTCAACTGTGTGCCGGACAATTCCACCTTTCCGGACCAGCGCTGTAACTGGCCGGAGAACTGGCGGCTAAACTCACCGGCAGATGCGAACCCCAAGCCAGCAGTTACGGAAACCCCCTCGGCCAGGCGTAGCCCGAAGGCCAGTCGCTCGTTGGCCAGCTGATTATCGGTCAACTCCTCACCGCCGGACCGGGGCGACTCTCCTGCAGCGACCCGTTTCAGGTATTCATCCAGATCACTCACGTTCCAGTAACGCCGGCGACCGTCAAAGCCATGGGCCGCTGGACCCAGGCCCAGATAGGGCTCGATGCGCCAGTAATGCAGGTTGTGCCCACAAGTCCGGCCGTCCCGGGCGAAATTGGTGACTTCGTAGGCCTGATAGCCCCCGGCTACCAGCAGCTCCCGAATAGCCGTGAACATCCGGTAGTCCGTTTCCTCCGCCGGCATGATAATCTCCCCTGTGTCCACCGCCTTCGCCATGC
>JADFMC010000045.1 GCA_022564085.1 Fidelibacterota bacterium
TCAGCTGAAATCGACCGGACCGTTGCGTTTGGCATGGGAAATATTGGGGTGCGGCCTACTTTTGGCGAGCAAAAGCACACCATCGAAGCCCACTTTTTTGATTCGCCCCGGCCGGACCTGTATAATCGCCGGATCACACTAAGATTTCATCACCGGCTACGGGATGAACAGCGCTTTGAGAGCGCGTTGGATCTAAAAAAACAGTTACAGCAGGATGAGAAAGTAAGTTTAAACTGGATAACGGATAATCACGGAGGTTTATCAATCGATGCCCTTGACTGAAAAAAAGAAGCAGGAATTACTCAAGAAGTATGGACGCCAGGATGATGATACCGGCTCTCCGGAAGTGCAGATTGCGTTGCTCACCGAGCAAATCAGCCAGCTGACCGGGCACTTCAAGATCCACAAGAAGGATCACCACAACCGCCGCGGCCTGATTCAAATGGTCGAGAAACGGCGCAAACTGTTGAAGTATTTGAAGCGGATCAAGCCGGAACGATATGTTAGTCTAATAGCGGAGTTGGGCCTGCGTAGGTAGATCAGAGTTAGAAACCAATCAGCAATAAAAAGAAAGTTGAGACAATATAATGATAATCAAGGAGATAGAAATTGCAGGCCGCACGTTATCGCTGGAAACCGGTCGGCTAGCCAAGCAGGCCGATGGCTCGATACTGGTCAGATATGGCGACACGGTGTTGCTGGTCACGGCTGTAGCCGCCAAAGAAGCCGCCCCTGATCGGGGGTTTTTCCCGCTGTCGGTGGAGTATCGGGAAAAAACCTATTCCGCCGGACGGATACCCGGCGGATTCTTTAAACGGGAAGGGCGGCCGACCGAGAGAGAGGTGCTGGGCTGCCGGCTGATCGACCGGCCCATACGGCCCCTGTTCCCGGACGGATTCATGAGCGAGACCCAGATCATCGTCAATGTGCTTTCCGCCGATCCGGATAACGCGCCCGACATGTTGGGGATCATCGGGACCTCGGCTGCCCTGAGCATCTCCGACATCCCTTGGAACGGCCCGATCGCCGGTGTCAGGATCGGTAAGGTGAAGGACCGGTTGGTGGTCAATCCCTCCAGCGAGGAACAGGATGAGAGCATTATGAATATCGCCGTGGTGGGAAACCGTGACTCGCTGGTTATGGTTGAAGGAGAATCCTACGGCATCTCTGAAGAGGAATTGATCACCGCCTTGCAATATGCCCAGGAAGTCATCAGGGACATAGTCGAAATGCAGGATGAGCTCATCAAGGAGGTGGGCAAACCCGCGCGGTCTTTTGAACTTCCGGAAGTCAATAAAGAATTGCTCACGAAGGTGGACAAACTGACCAAGCCGAAACTGAAGGAGTTGAACAGCCCCAAGGACAAGCATACCCGCTATGGCGATATCGATGCCTTTATCAAGGAAGCTCGTGAGCAATTTGACGAAGAATTTCCCGAAGAGGCCAAAACCGTTGGCAAACGTATAAGGCAGCTGATCGATGACGACCTACGGGAAAGGACCTTGGATGGAGTCCGGGCCGATGGGCGTAAGGCGGACGAAATTCGTCCCATCACCGTGGAGACCCAGGTGCTGCCCAGGACCCACGGCTCCAGTGTTTTCACCCGTGGTGAAACCCAGGCGCTGGCGGTAGTCACCCTGGGCACCAAGCGGGACGAACAGCTCATCGATGACCTGCACGGTGTGTGGTATAAAAACGCCATGTTGCATTATAACTTCCCGCCCTTTTCCGTTGGCGAGGTTAAGCCCCTGCGTGGTACCAGTCGTCGTGAGATCGGCCACGGCAACCTAGCCGAGCGAGCTATCAACAAGGAGCTGCCCCTTTTTGAGGAATTTCCCTACACCATTCGGATCGTCTCGGAGATTTTGGAGTCCAATGGCAGCTCTTCCATGGCAACCGTGTGCGCCGCCAGCATGGCCCTGATGGACGCCGGGGTACCGATCAAATCTCCGGTGGCCGGCATAGCTATGGGGCTGGTTAAGGAAGGCGACCGCCACGTGATCCTGTCCGATATCCTGGGCACCGAGGATCACCTGGGGGACATGGATTTCAAGGTAGCCGGTACGAAGGAGGGGATAAATTCTATCCAGATGGACTTAAAAACCGAGGGGATCTCTGTGGAGATCATGCAGAGCGCCCTGGAGCAGGCCCGGGTGGGCCGGCTGCACATTCTAGATGAGATGCTCAAGGTTCTGCCCAGTCCCAGGGAGTCCATCAGCCCCTACGCCCCAAAGATAACCCACCTGCAGATCGACCCGGAGAAAATTGGTGGCTTGATAGGCCCCGGTGGACGGAATATAAAGGGGATCGCCAAGGAAACCGGCTGTAGCATTGACGTGGATGACGACGGCGTGGTTGTGATCAGCGGTAGCGGCAACGACGACTTGGAGTCCGCCGTGCGCATGGTGCGCCTGATTACCGAGGTACCGGAGGTTGGCGGGGTCTACAACGGCACCATTGTACGAATCATGGATTTTGGGGCCTTTGTGGCTATTGCCCCCGGCAAGGAAGGGCTGATTCATATCTCCCAACTGGCCTACGAGCGTGTCAACCGGGTTGAAGATGTGGTCAAGATGGGCGATAAATTGGAGGTCAAGTTGATCAAGATCGACGATTTGGGCCGGCTAGATTTCAGTCGCAAGGCGCTGCTTGATAAACCCGAGGGCTATGTTGAGCCCAGCCACGACCGGCCCAGCGGGGGCGGCCGTCAACGGTTCGGTGGCGGAGGCCGGGGCGGAGGCAGACCGGGCGGCCGGAGGTAAAGCCGCTACAGCGCCGGCCCTAAACCCGAATATGCACAAGTCGGGGGAGCAGCTATGATTATCGGAGCACCCAAAGAGATTAAACCTCAGGAGAGCCGTATCGCCTTGACCCCCTTTGGCGTTGCGCACCTTACCGCCGCAGGCCACCGGGTACTGGTGGAGCAAGGCGGCGGCCTGGGCTGCGGATTCAAGGACTCGGACTACCGGGAGGCCGGGGCTGACCTGGTTGATGGTCCCACCGGGATCTTTTCAGCCGCCGAGATGATCGTAAAAGTCAAGGAACCCCAACCGGCGGAGCTGCATTTGATCCGGGTAGGGCAGGTGGTATTCACCTATTTTCATTTCGCCGCTGAGAGACAGCTCACCGAGGGCTTCCGGGACACCGGCGCCACGGCCATAGCTTATGAGACGGTGCAGCTTGATAATGGCGAGCTGCCCCTGTTGACGCCCATGTCGGAGGTGGCCGGACGCATGGCGATTCAAGAGGGGGCCAAGATGCTGGAAACCGGCAATGGCGGCAGAGGCATCCTGTTGGGCGGAGTACCGGGTGTGGAACCGGCCACCGTCACCATCATCGGTGGAGGGGTGGTGGGCGCCAATTCCGCCAAAATTGCCGCCGGTATGGGGGCCAACGTTTACATACTCGACGTGGATATCGATCGCCTGCGCTACCTTGACGACATCATGCCCAACAATGTCACTACCCTCTATTCCAACCCGGTAAACGTGCGAGAATTGCTGCCGCGCACCGACCTGTTGATCGGAGCAGTCCTGGTGGTAGGCGCCAAAGCGCCCAAACTGGTGACCCGGGATATGCTTAAGCTGATGCGGGCAGGATCGGTAATCGTGGATGTGGCCGTGGACCAGGGCGGCTGCGTGGAAACCTGCCACCCTACTACCCATGAGGACCCCACGTACATAGTTGATGGCGTAGTGCATTACTGTGTGGCCAATATGCCCGGTGCGGTACCCAACACATCCACCCGGGCATTGACCAACTCCACATTGCCGTATATAGCCCAAATCGCCGCCCAGGGGGTGGAACAGGCGTTACTTGGTGATGGAGCCCTACTGCGGGGACTAAACGTCTACAAAAAGCAGATTACCCACTCCGGGGTGGCGCAGGCATTCGGCCTGAAATATACCGATCCACTGTCCCTCCTGAAGTAATTCTACCGGCTTGGGCCAGCGATCTCTTCATGGAGAATCGTAATGCCTTCGGCTGCGGCGCCTTTGCAGCTACCTAAAGCGGACGTCTCCGCAATGATTTCAATGCGAAAAAACTCCTTGCTTTAAGGCCAATTCCCTACTTACACTAAAGTAGTACTTTAATCCACTAGCCGCAGGCACGATTTGGAACTGGAAGTCAAGAAATTATACTACTCGATCGGGGAGGTCAGCGAAATCTCCCAGCTCAAGCCCTATGTCCTGCGATACTGGGAGAGCGAGTTCTCCAACCTGTCGCCTTCCAAGAATCGGGCCGGCAACCGGGTATATACGGAAAAGGATATTAATAGGATCCTTGAGATCAAGCGGTTGCTATACCAGGAGCGGTTCACCATTGAAGGCGCGCGCCAGTATTTCAAGAATAATCAGAGTGGCGGAACCCCTTCTGCCACACCCGCGTCCGGAAGCGTCTTGCCGGCGGACCTGGTGAGGGAAAAGGATGTGGCCCGCCAGGCATTGGCGGAGGTGCAACAGGCCCTGGTGGATCTGATCGGGCTGATCAGGAAAGAGAAGAAGTAATTTTAATTGCGGCGGTTGTGGCATCGGTGGGCCGGACGTAAATTTTAGCCTATACGGAACGTGGCGCAGCCCGGTAGCGCACTTGACTGGGGGTCAAGGGGTCGCGGGTTCAAATCCCGCCGTTCCGACAGGCAAGGGGCGTAAGCCCCTTTTTTAGTAGCAGCATCTACAGGCATTTCCGACAGCAGGTCAAATGAAGCGCACGAAGGCATAGGTTAGGTTTTGGACCAGGACACCCGCAAGCAAGTGCTCGGCAAGCTTATCTACGGCTTGCATGTGGTGACCGCCATGCCTGATGATGGCCCGGCAGTGGCCGCCACGGTGACTTGGCTTTCCCAGGCTTCCGTTAAGCCCCCGTTGTTGATGGTCGCCCTGCGAGATGATAGCCGCCTGCTGCGCGCAGTAGTTGAGGCCGGGGCTTTCGTCGTGCATCTCCTTGAGGCCGGGCAGCGGGAGTTGGCGGCTACTTTCTTCAAACCGGCCGTGTTTGCAGATGGTCGCCTCAGCGGCTATTCCTTCACCAGGGGCCCAACTACCGGCGCGCCAGTTCTGGACGATGTTCCGGCCTGGATGGAACTAGAAGTCAAGGAATCGATTGAGCGCGGGGACCACACCATTGTGCTGGGGGAGGTGGTCAATATGGGACTGCCAATGCCCGATTTCGAGCCTCTGGCCCTAAGGGATACGCCCTGGAAATATGGCCGCTGACCGGCAGCTGCTCTCCAAATGGCCACCGTATTTTGCGTAACTTGAGTTCCAATTGCCTATGGACCGGCGACAACTATACCTCAGCGTTTACAACTGCCATGCCGCCTGAGTCTGATCCCATTCAATCAATTAAGGATAGCCACGGTGTCTGAGACCCGGGCAGCTACGGAACCGGTGGTTGACGAACAACTGGCGCTGGAGCACGGGCTTTCACAGGCGGAGTACGGCCGCATTCAAGAGATTTTAGGCCGCCAGCCCACATTCACCGAGCTGGGTATCTTCTCGGTCATGTGGAGTGAGCACTGTTCGTATAAAAGTTCCATCAAGGTTTTAAAGACTCTGCCGCGCTCCGGTGCTCGGCTGCTGGTGGAGGCCGGTGAGGAGAATGCCGGGCTGGTGGATATCGGTGGCGGCCGGGCCATAGCCTTCAAGATCGAGAGCCATAACCACCCCTCAGCTGTTGAGCCCTACCAGGGGGCGGCCACCGGGGTGGGGGGGATCATGCGCGATATTTTCACCATGGGCGCCCGTCCCATCGCCGCCCTTAACTCTCTGCGCTTCGGCGACCTGGACGATCCCCACAATCGCTACCTGCTCGAACAGGTGGTGCGGGGCATCGGCGACTATGGCAACTGTTTGGGGGTTCCCACTGTGGGTGGGGAGCTGGTGATTGCCAAGGCCTACAAGGGCAATCCGCTGATAAATGCCATGGCGGTGGGGATAGTGCAGCACGACCGGGTGGTCTCTGCCGTGGCGCGAGGCAAGGGAAACCCGGTCTTCATCATCGGCAGCAAGACCGGCCGGGACGGCATCCATGGGGCCACATTTGCCAGCGAGGAACTTTCCGAGGAATCGGAATCCCGCAAAAGTAACGTGCAGGTGGGGGACCCCTTTACCGAAAAGTTGCTGCTGGAGGCCACCCTGGAGCTGGCCCGGCGGCCGTTTCTAGTGGGCATGCAGGATATGGGCGCTGCCGGTATCACCTGCAGTTGTTCGGAAATGGCAGCCAAAGGGAAATCCGGCCTGCGGTTGGACTTGGATAAGGTACCACTGCGGGAACCGGGGATGACGCCCTATGAGATCATGCTGTCGGAATCGCAGGAGCGGATGCTGGTAGTTATCAAGGCCGGATTCGAGCAGGAGCTGTTGGAAATCGCTGAGCGCTGGGAACTGGGCTGCACCCGGGTCGGTGAAGTGACCGACAGCGGCAACCTGGAGGTTTACAGCGCCGGTGATAAGGTAGCGGATGTGCCTTGCCAGCAGTTGGTGCTGGGGGGCGGCGCACCGCAGTACACTCTTCCTGCCAAGCGCCCCGCCTACCTGGATGCTGTTACTGAACTGGACATAAACTCACTGCCGGAACCTGAAAACTACAATCACTGCCTGCTGAAATTACTTTCCGGCCCCAATATTGCCCACAAAGGCTTTATTTACGAGCAGTACGACAGCACGGTCCGTTCCAACACCGCCGTAGGGCCTGGAGCCGATGCGGCCGTCATCCGGATCAAAGGCACCAACCAGGCGTTGGCCCTGTCGACTGACGGCAACGGGCGCTACACCTGGTTAGACCCGCGCATCGGGGGCCGGATTGCCGTGGCCGAAGCGGCCCGCAACGTGGTTTGCGCCGGCGCTCAGCCGGTGGCTATCACCAACTGCCTGAACTTTGGCAATCCCAACGATCCGGAAATATACTTCCAGTTCCAGGAAGCGGTGGCTGGTATCGGGGAGGCTTGCCGGTACTTGAACACCCCGGTAACCGGGGGAAACGTGAGCTTTTACAATGAAAGCCCCGAGGGGGCCGTCTATCCCACGCCGGTAGTGGGCATGTTGGGGTTGATCGAAGACCTGGCCCACATAACCAGACCGGCTTTCCGGCAGGAGGGGGATTTTATAGTTGTGTTGGGTTCCTTAAACGGCGAACTGGGCGGCAGCGAGTACCTGGAGCGGATACACGGTTTGGTGCAAGGCTCACCGCCGCCGTTGACCCTGGACACCGAGTTGCGTGTCCAGGTGGCATGCCTGGAGGGGATTCGCAGGGGAATCATCCGCTCGGCCCACGACGTTTCAGATGGCGGCCTGGCCGTCTGCCTGGTCGAGTCTCTGCTCGATTCCCCGCCGGGGCTGGGGGCTGATATTCATCTCAGCCGGCGGTTGCGCAATGACGAGCTGCTGTTTGGCGAGAGCCAAAGCGTGATAGTGGTGACGGTTACCGAAGACCAGCTCCTCCCGCTACAACGCATCGCCATGGAGGAGCAGGTGCCCAGCATCACCATCGGCCGGGTCACAGACCAGGCCCGGATGAAAATAAACGACCTTATCGACCTGCCCCGGGAACAGTTGGAGGAGGCCTATAGGGAGAGTTTTGGGCGGATTATGAAGGTGCCCAGGAAAGTCTCGCCAACATCCTGAATACCGGTAGACTAAAATGAGCCCTCCCGGCACCACCTTCTTCCATTCCTCAGAGGGGCCCACCATCGGGGTGGAGAGCGAATTGTGGCTGGTGGACACGGCCGGGTGGGACCTCACCAGTGGGGCTCCCGCTATCCTTAAGGAATTTCCCGGCGATCCCACCGTAAAAGGTGAACTGCTCGAATCGATCATTGAGATCAACACCGGTATCTGCGCCGACATCGGCCAGGTGCGGAGTGACCTGCAAGATCGGGTGCAAGCAGTCACCAAGGTGGCTGCGGGGCAGGGGATGGCCTTGATCTCAATGGCTACCCATCCATTCGCCCGCTGGACCGATTCACACGTGAGCCGCAGCCGGCGCTACCAGGACTTCCTGCAGCGCATGCAGTTCCCGGTGCGGCGCCTGCTGATCTGCGGCCTGCACGTCCATATCGGGGTGGAGAGTGGGGAGAAGGCGGTAGCTATCGTCAGCGGACTGTTGCGCTACATACCTCATTTTATCGGGCTGTCGGCCAATTCCCCCTTCTGGGACGGCGCCGACACGGGCCTGGCCTCCACCCGCACCAAGATTTTCGAGGGGATGCCTAACGCCGGGCTGCCGCCGCGCTTGACCAACTACAGCGAATTCCAACGCTTCATGCGCACCCTGCAACGGGCCCAGGCCATCGAGTCGATCCGGGAAGTATGGTGGGACATCCGGCCCCACCCCGGTTTCGGCACCGTGGAAGTACGGGTCTTCGATGCCGTGCCGACCATTGACGCCATGGTTTCCCTGGCCGCCTTGACCCAGTGCCTGGTGGTGGCTCTGTCGGCGCTCTATGACGATGGTCAGCAGCTGGAGCTGCTCAGCGAGTGGATCGTGCGGGAAAACAAGTGGCGGGCTACCCGTTACGGAATGGAGGCAGAAATTATCGTCGACGACGAAGGCCGCCAGCAGGCGCTGCGCTCGTCGGTGCTGGAAATGCTGGAGAGGCTGGAGCCCTATGCCCAAGAGTTGGGCTGCACCGAAGAATTGGCGGGGGTGGAAAAGGTTGCCAATGGTCAGCCGCCCTACCAGCTGCAATTGGCCCGCTACAAAGAAACCGGCGATTTCAAGGCCTTGATCCAGGCGGCCGTGGCAGATCTGGCCGGAGAGACGGTATAATCGAGCATACGGTAATCCTAGACGCTGCGGAGGCGCCCAAAACGTATTAGTCTCAGGTTATAGGTTAGCGGCCGGACGCCCCTGAGTCGACCGGCCAGGGAGCCTATTCAAATGGTACGGCCAACCGTCCGCCTGCGCTTGGCAGCAGCAGCAGCTTCTTGGAAAGGAGATCAGCGATATCAATACTGCCACCGACGGCGGCAAATCCGCCGGAAATACTGACGGTCACCTCTGATTCATCTGCGGCGATTCCGAGCACGGTGGCATTATCGGAAAACTCACCGGAAACGAAGCCCAGTGTATCCAGCCTGGTAAAAGTCAGCGTGCCGGTGGCTCCCGGGCCGTTAACCGCTATGGTTTGTCCGCCACCGAGTGTCCCGGCGATGCCTATTAGTGTATCACTCAAGGCAATGGGGGAATCAGTAGCCAACTCCCCGAAACTGAAGGTGGCAATTAACAGAGTATCCGAGGCGTTGGCCCCCATTATAATCAATACGTCGATGCCGAAAAAGCTAAACGCGGTGAAGACAAACGCATTGAAATCGGTACTACTGTTACCACCTGACAAGGTTACCGTAGTCGGCGGTATAATATCCTTCTGATCATCGCAACCTGTCAGGACAAGAGCAATTGCCATCGTTGCCAGCAGCATTCCATTAACGAATTTATGCATGATCCAATTCCTTAGAATTTTGGATTTTCGGTTTATGACAATGTTTCCGCAATGCTAATTTAAATCCGGATTACTGCTTTTCACGGATCGTTACCTGTGCGATCCATCTAGACTCTCGTGCGATGTGGTGGCGCTTTCGTCCGGACGCGGCTAACTTGCGCCCTATGATTTTCAAGGTAATATCGTAATGACCGCCGGTGCGCTACGCCGGCTGTATAACTGGGTCCTGCACTGGGCCGAAACACCCTACGGCGTGCCGGCGCTTTTCGTCCTGGCCTTCGCCGAGTCGTCATTTTTCCCCCTGCCGCCGGATTTACTGCTCATAGCCCTGGCAGTATCGCTCCCCAAGCGGGCCTTTTGGTTCGCCCTGGTATGCTTGGTGGGCTCGGTGACCGGCGCTTTTTTGGGCTACGGCATCGGTTATTTCGGTTGGGAGGCTGTGGGCCGGCCGCTGGTGGACTTCTATGACGGCCACGAGACAATGGCCTGGATCAAGACCCAGTACGACACCTACGGCTTCTGGGGCGTGTTCATCGCGGCCCTGACACCAATCCCTTACAAGGTTTTCACC
>JADFMC010000046.1 GCA_022564085.1 Fidelibacterota bacterium
CGGCCTTGCTCGCGGGGGTCAGCGCCCATTTCCTGGGGCTCCACCCAGCGGGCACTTCCGTCACCTGCAGCGGCACCAGGTTCGTCATTCTGGTGGTATGTTGGGAGAGTATGGAATAGGTATCGTCGGTGCTGCCGTCATCGACCACGATCAGCTCCAGCCGGTCGGCCGGATAGCTTTGGATTCGAAGAGAGTCCAGCAGTCCCGGCAGATTCTGCGCCTCATTGCGGGCGGCCACTATTACGCTCACGAAGGGCCGGCTGGTGCTGGGTACCAGCGGTTCAAGCCGCAGAACCCCGCGCCACAGCCACAGGATGAACAGGGCATACAGGAGGGCGATAGTCAGGAACAGGGGAAACATAGTATCAGGGATTAAAATGGCATGTGTAACTTACACCTGCAGCACCCCGAACCGGGGTGCGGGCATTTGGGTCTGGTGGCCGGACAGCTCCAAGCAGCGGATCAGCACCACCCGCGTCTCTTCCGGCAGGTCGAACCGATCCACGCTTATGCATGCCGGCCGTCACAAAAGCTTCGCCAGCTCCTCTCTACTCAGACCCACCTGCCTGAGGATCGCAGCAAGAGTTCCCTTGGGCAAATCTTTCTTATGAAGGGGAACCACAACCCTTCTTTTTGTTTCCTTATGGTAGTAAATATGGTGGCTCCCTTTAACCCTGTCCAGTTCGAATCCATTCTTCTCAATAATCCTGATGATTTCCCGCGGCTTAAGGGCCGGCAGTTTAGGCATGATCATCCACGGTTAGGGTATACTCGAAAATCCCCTCCTCCGTTGGTATCGCTTCTCCATGCTCTCTCAAACTTTCCAGGTATAACTCGATCGCTTCCCTGGCCATCTCGATGGCGTGCTCAATGTTATCCCCATACGTGATGCAGCCCGGCAATGAAGGCACGTTGACAGTAAAGCCACCCTCAAGTTCTTTTTTCAACAAAATCCTAAAATTCAATGCCCGCATGGTTTTATCCCCCCGGTTAACGTGCAGTGTCCCAGACTGGAATTTACACCTGCAGCACGCCGAACCGGGGCGCGGGCATGTCCGTCTGGTGGTCGCACAGCTCCAGGCAGCGGATCAGTACCTGCCGGGTCTCCTCGGGCATGATGATCTCGTCCACCCATAGGCGGGCGGCGGCGTAGCGCGGGTCGGACTGGCGTTCGTAGCGCTCCTCGACTTCGGCCACGATCCCTTGGCGATCCTCCACAGTGGGATTTTCCATGCGGGCCAGTTGGATATCCGCCATTGTATTGGCCGCCTGGGCGCCACCCATCACCGCGATTTTGGCGGTGGGCCAGGCAAACATGAAGCGCGGGTTGTAGGCCCGGCCACAGAGGGCATAGTTACCGGCGCCGTAGCTGCCGCCGATCACCAGGGTGAGCTTGGGCACCACGCTGTTGGCCACGGCGTTGACCAGCTTGGCCCCGTCCTTGGCGATACCGCCCCACTCGGCGTCGCGGCCCACCATGAAGCCGTTCACATCCTGGATGAACAGCAGCGGGATGCGGTCCTGGTTACAGTTCATGACGAAACGGGCCGCCTTGTCCGCCGAATCGGAGTAGATCACCCCGCCCATCTGCAATTCTCCCTCGTGGGTGTGGCTGCTCACTTTCTGGTTACCCACAATCCCCAGGGCATAGCCCCCCAACCGGCCGGTACCGCACACCAGGGTCTGGCCGTAAGTGGCCTTGTATTCTTCAAACTCGCTGCCGTCCAGAAGCCGGGCCAGTATTTCCCGCAGGTCGTAAGGGGTGCTCTCCGGGGGATAAATTAATCCGGGGATATCGCCGGCCGGCAGCTGCGGTTCAACTGTCCCATGTCGCGTGAAGGCCCTCTCTTTGGGATGATTGATGGTGCCGATCAGGCCGCGAATGCGCTCCAGGGCGTCCTCATCGTTGGCCTCGTGATAGTCGGCCGTGCCCGAGATGGCACTGTGAGTGGTGGCGCCCCCCAGCGTCTCGGCGTCGATCTCCTGCCCGATGGCCGCCTTGACCAGCGCCGGCCCCGCCAGGAACATGTTGGAGCCTTCCACCATTATGTATTTGTCGCACATCACCGGCAGGTAAGCCCCTCCAGCTACACAGGGCCCCATGACGGCCGCGATCTGGGGGATGCCCAAGGCCGAAAGGCGGGCGTTGTTATAGAAAATGCGCCCGAAGTGGGCCTCGTCGGGGAAGACCTGGTCCTGCAGAGGCAGGAACACCCCGGCCGAGTCCACCAGGTAGACAATGGGCAGGTGGTTCTCCAGGGCGATCTGTTGGGCCCGGAGGTGCTTCTTTAATGTGACCTCGAAATAGGCCCCGGCCTTGACGGTGGCGTCGTTGGCCACCACCACCGTGTCCTGCCCCGCCACTGCAATGACCCCGGTGACCACCCCGGCGCCCGGTGGCGAACCGTACTCGGGATACATTTCCCAGGCGGCAAAGAGCCCCAGTTCCAGGAACCGGCTATCGGGGTCCTTCAGGCGGTCGATGCGCTCACGGGCGGTGAGGCGGCCCTTGTCGTGCTGGCGTTTAATACCCCGCTGGCCACCACCGAGTTTGAGCTGCTCAGCCTGTGCGGCGTATTCCGCCCGTAGCTGCTCAAAAGCCTTCAGGCGCCGGCGGAACTTGTCCGGGGGCCAGGTTTTGGCGGCGGTGCCGACGGTGGTCATAGGCCAGGTTTGAAGGTTATATCTCGAACAGAACTATATATTAGAGTGAGTGTATTGTAGAGTGAAAGATATTTCAAAATACTATAAAACAACGAGTTATCACAGTTTGTTCCATTCATCTACTGTGATTTCACGTTCAACGATTTCCTTAACTTCCCGGACCATCATCCTGAGCTGGGGCACAGAATATTCCGAATTTGAAGGAATTGCCAGCCGCTGTTGGTTAAAGATCATAAATTGATGCCGGGTACCAGAGTAGGGGCCATCGAAGCCGAAATTTCGCAATCGCCGAATGAAATCCCGCCGCTTACACGGCATCCACCGGGCCATAGGTCGGTTCCTTATTTAGATCAATGTCCGCTACCACCGGAAGAGGATGCCCCAGCTTAAGACCCATTAAAATCCAGTCCTCCAGTGTGGACCGCAGCTCATCTTCACATTCGCGCAACGTCCCGCCAAACCCGACCACTCCCTTGCAGGAGGGAATCCGCCCAGCAAAGGTACCGTCATCCAATTTGTCGTAGACTCCCTGAGCCAGCAGGTGGTCAACATACTCCGTAAGGATAAAGCGAGTAGCCATTACGTCCCTCAGTTTTAAAATTCTTTTTAGCTCTAGAAATTCATCCCGTTGATTTCAAACCAAGCACCCCCAATCACGGTTGGCTCATATTGCTCCCACACAATATACGCTGTCACTCTGTCTGATATGAACATTTTCCCGGTGACCCACCGCCCGGATAGGTTTTGAGGCCTCTAGCCTTTGGCCCCGCCTATGGCGAGTAAACTCCACTGTTCCCGGAGCATCTTCACGGATGGGCAAACGATGACAGCCACGGCGGGGGCTAATCCTCCAGCACTTGCCCGGCATGCCGCCGGAGGCACTCGTTGAACTGCTGGGGGGCGCGCACCGGCCGCAAGTCGGAATTGACGAAGGAATGGATAGTATATCCGGTGACGATGGGCTCCTTCCGGCCGGCGTTGAACACCTTATAGGCCAGCTTGAGCTTCACCTTGGGCTCCTCCTCCAGGTAGGTCTCGATGGTCAACAGGTCTTCGAAGGTGGCGGACCCGTGATAGTGGCAGTGGCTCTCCACCACCGGCAGACGGTAGCCCTCGCGTTCCAAACCGGCATAGGAAACCTCAATCTTGCGCAGGAGGGCAGTTCGGGCGGCTTCAAAGAACTCGTAGTAGCGGCTGTAGTAGACCACGTTCATGCGATCGGTTTGGGCATAGATCACCCGCAGATGGAAACGATGCGTAATGTCTACTCTTGCCACTGTCCCATCTGCTCATAGCGCTTGATCCGCAGAGCGACCAGTTCATCCGCGGGCAGTTTCTGTAGCTCACTCAGGATCTCCAGTAACGCAGCCTTGACGGTAGCGGCCACCATTTCCACATCCTGGTGCGCGCCGCCGGCCGGTTCGGGCAACACCCGGTCGCAGATCCCCATCTCCACCAAGTCCGTGGGGGCCACCTTCATGGCGTCGGCGGCGGATTCGGCTTGGCCCGCGTCACGCCAGAGGATGGAGGCGCATCCTTCGGGACTGATGACGGAGAACCAGGTGTTCTCCAGCATCAGCAGCCGGTCACCCATGCCCATTCCCAGGGCTCCGCCGGAGGCCCCTTCACCTATTATGATAACGATCAGCGGCACCGGCAAAGTGGCCATTTCCATCAAATTACGGGCGATGGCTTGGGCCTGGCCGCGTTCCTCGGCCCCCAGACCGGGATATGCTCCGGGGGTGTCGATGAATGAAATCACCGGCAACTTAAACTTGGCCGCCAGCTGCATCAGGCGCAAGGCCTTGCGATAACCCTCGGGATTGGGCATGCCGAAATTGCGGTATAGGTTGTCCCGGATACCACGGCCTTTTTGCTGCCCCATGATAACGACCTTCTGGCCATCGATGACCGCCAGGCCACCCACCACCGCTTTGTCGTCGCCAAAGTGACGGTCGCCATGCAGCTCGAACCAGTGCTCCGTAATGCGTTGAATATAATCCATGGTATAGGGACGCTGGGGATGGCGAGCCACCTGTACCCGCTGCCATCTGGTCAAGCGAGTGTAAAAATCTGTGGAGGCCTTGGCCAGCTTGTCCTGGAGACTCTGGATCTCCCGGGACATATCGACTCCCCGCTCCAGGGCCGTGACCTTGGTGGCCTCGATCTTTTCCTCGAGTTCCCGCAGGGGCTTTTCAAATTCCAGGATGTATTTAGCCATGGTTCAGACGATCTGATACAAAGTAGTGGTCATAAGCCGGCTTTGTTTATACGGGCGCTAAGGCTCGACCGGGTTTATATGAAATTCCAGGCCGGAATTTAATTCATATCACCGGGACGATGCTTCTTTTCGGCCGGCATTAGATTCTGAGCAAAGACTTGAGAATAATCTCAATATCGAAGGTCAAGGACTGATGTCGCAAGTAGTAGTGCTGATAGCTGGTTGAGACTTCAGGTTCGCTGGTCACCCGTCGCAGTTGCGAGAGGCCGGTGAGGCCCGGCTTGAAGAGCAGGTGCGGGTCGGGGCCGTCCGCCGGCGTTATTTCCGCGCCCACGAAACTGATGTTACCTTTGAAAATTGACCAGAGCAGCGGTAGCCGCCGGATAGCGGGGTGGCCGCGGCGCAATAGCCAAATTCGGCACTGTCCTCCGTCTGCCGTCCAGATAGTGACTCTCCGCAACCCGCCCACTAGCAGGATAAAGGGCCACAGCGGCAGCAGTAATAGATTGGCCAGGGCTGCGGCCAGCAGGTCGAATGATCGCTTGGACAAGCGGTGGAAACGATGGTAAAAGGTCATTTCCAGGTCGACCAATGGCAGATCGCCGAAGTGCTCAACGTCCGTTTTCCCCAGCATAAATTCATCCTCGTGGGGCACGATCCGAAACAGCAGGTTCAGATCACGGGTATCCTCGAGAATATCCATCAGATCACGGTTGGAATAGTGTTCACTGGCCACGATCACCTCCTGGAAACGATGCCGTGCCGCCAGCTCCTCGATCTCGGTTACGAAGCCCAGGAAAGGGAGCGACGCGCTACCGCCGTCGTCGGGCGCCTGGCGATCGATGAAACCGATCAGGTCGATACCCATGTCGGGCCGGCGCAGGAGCATCTGTGCCACCCGGCGTCCTTCGGACCCGGCGCCCATAATCACTGCCCGCCGCGAGAAGATCGATGTCCGTTGGGTGCGATAGCTGTCCCCTACTTTGTGGGTGGCCTGGCGCATGTGCACGATCAGCCGCCAGCCGGGGATCAATAGAGCCACCAGCCCCGAGGCGGCTACCAGCACCAGCCGCGAATAGGCGACCTCCCTCACAAAGAAAGTCAGCGTAGCGATCACCAGAAAGCCGATCACCGCTGATATCAAGGCCCGGCTATAACTGAGTACGTATCGGCTGTAGATCTGGAGCAGACCACCGATCACCAGCCACAGGACAACGTAAACCGCCACTACCGGAGCATAGATTTGCACTGCCAAAGCGGTATCAAAGCGCGGATCGGGGAGAAAGCGGGCCACTATCATCAGGAAGAACGCCACCGATATGCCCAGGGCATCGATAATCAGCGAGGAAAAAGTGGCCAGATAGCTCCTAACATAGGTAAATGCCGCCAGGAGGTGGATCGCCAGCCGCAGGGTGGCCCTGGTGAACAGTCCGCCCGATAGCCCGCGGTGTTTGCGAGCGAAGGTAGCCATGGCCTCGAAGTGCAGCCGCTGGTAATATAGTGGCGCCGCTACATGAGTGACTCCTTTATAGTGGATGATCTCGGTCTCCGGCAGATAGACCACTTTATATCCCGCCAGATGAACTCGATAGCAATAGTCCAGATCATCGCCCCACATAAAAAAATCTTCATCCATGGGGCCCACCGTTTCGAGGACCGTGCGGGTCAGGCACAGGCAGGCGCCACTGATGGCCTCAACCTCATGAGTCTCATCCGGATCCAAATATGACAGGTCGTAACGGGCGAACAGGCGGCTATGGGGAAAGAGCTTTGCCAGCCCCACGAAGTGGGTAAAGGCCACCCAGGGCCGGGGGAAACTGCGCTTGGCAGCTTTTTGAAAGGTGCCGTCACTGTTCAATATTTTCGGGCCGACACAACCGACCTGGGGGTGGTTCGCCAGGTAATCGGTGAGTACCTGCGGGGTGTTCTCTTCGACGATCGTATCAGGATTCAGGGAAAGGATGTAATCCCCGGTGGCGGCCGCCAACCCCTGGTTAAGAGCAGGGGCGAAGCCCCGATTATGGTTATTGCTGATGATCCTGACTTCCGGGAACAGCTCCGGCACCATCTCCATCGTCCCGTCGTGGGAATTGTTATCCACCAGGATAATCTCGCACTCACCGTCAAAGCGGGTCTGCCTCAACGACTGCAGGCACTGCTTGACAAACTCGCGAACATTGTAGCTGACGATTACGACCGAAAGGGTCATGGCTCGGGGGGATTTTCCGCTTCCTGAGGCTGGAAAAAACGTTCCCGGATGATATCCCTTAGTTGGGACAACTTGAG
This sequence comes from Fidelibacterota bacterium, assembly GCA_022564085.1. Taxonomy (GTDB): domain Bacteria; phylum Fidelibacterota; class Marinisomatia; order SCGC-AAA003-L08; family TS1B11; genus JACZSB01. Next base: position 7,172 of record JADFMC010000046.1, read on the forward strand.
CCTGATGACCATCCAGACCGCCTCATATATAATTCCCTGGGACATCTTTGAGTCCCCTTCAGTCCTATCGATGAAAATAATCGGGACTTCCTTGATGCTGTATCCCTGCCGGTAGGCCCGGAAGGTGGTCTCGATCTGAAAGGAATAGCCCTCCGACCGGATTGTGGGGATATCCAGCTTTTCCAACACTTTGCGCTTCCAGCATTTGAATCCGCCGGTGAGGTCCCACACCGGTATACCGGTGATCAGCCTGGCGTACAGATTAGCGGACCAGCTCAATATGAGGCGGGAAAGGGGCCAATTGACTATATTCACCCCCTTGATATAGCGGCTGCCGATGACCAGGTCATATTCCTTGCTCTCGGCCAGCAAATCCGGGATCTGGTCGGGGTCATGGGACAGGTCGGCGTCCATCTGTATGATCTGTTGGTAGTCCCGCTGCAGCGCCCATTTGAATCCGGCGCAATAAGCGGTTCCCAGACCCTGCTTTTCGGGACGCCGCAGCACGTGTACCCAAGCCTCTTGCTCGGACTGCTGCTCGACCCACTGGCCGGTCCCGTCCGGTGAATTATCGTCCACCACCAGCACATGGGCTCCGGGCACTACCACATGGATACGCTCGAGCAACGTCTCAACATTCTGGCGCTCGTTGTAGGTGGGAGTAATGATCAGTGTTTTATTGGTTGGTACGGTTTGCGGCATGTCCGATGAAATAAAAATTCAGCTGGTTATTTTCGTTTCCGGCGCCAATTGATAGGCTCTAATGAACTGGGTCAGTGATCCGGGATTGCCTGTCAAGGCAATACGGAGCCTCGAGCTTTATACGCCTTGAGGCGCTCCCGAAGTTCCGCATCGCCCAGGGCCAGAATCTCGGCCGCCAGCACCGCTGCATTAATGGCCCCGGCCTTTCCCACGCTGACGGTGGCCACCGGCACCCCTTTGGGCATCTGTACGGTAGACAACAGGGCATCCAGGCCGTCTGCCAGCCCCCCCGGCAGCGGAACCCCGATCACCGGCAGTATGGAATGGGCCTTCAGTGCGCCCGCCAGGTGGGCCGCCATGCCCGCCCCGGCGATCAGCACGCCATACCCCTGCTCCTCGGCCGAAGCGGCAAACTGGGCCACCTGTTCGGGGCTGCGATGGGCAGACAGCACCTGCACCTGGTAAGGCAAGCCGAAATATTCCAGATATGGCAAGGCTGCTTCCATCAACGGCCGGTCGGTTTCACTACCCATCAGGAGTGCAACTTTTTTCATCGCTCAACCCTTGTTAGGTCATCTTGGTGTCATGGGTCGTGCCGGCCGGCCGGTCAAAGGAGTGGAACGTCCTTAGAATCGTCTCCAGCCATTTGATCAGCAGCACCTTCGACCGCCCCGGATTAAATACTACCCCGGTGAGAAAATAGATCCTGTTCTGCACCCGGTCCCGGAAGAGATAGTTCACGAATGGGCCTCCGGCAGTCTGCTGGTTGTGGCCCCATACACCGCGCTGGATCATTATTTCGTGGCCCTGTTCCATCCCCAATTCTATCGACCGGAAAAGTGTGTCGATGTAAATATCGCCGAACAGTTCCTCCGCTATATATTCCATCCGCTTCCAGGCCCAGGCCGGGTTGATCCGGGCGCTATCACCAGACTCAATCCAATGTATTCCCAACCAGCGATAGGGATAGCCCCGGCCCAGCCAGATGAAATTTTGCTCCGGTTTCTCCTTAACGATTATAAATCCGTGCTGGATACGCAAGCCGATATCGTACTGTTCCTCCAACTGGGCCATCAGTTTCTTCTCGACCTTATACTTATAGACGATCTTGTATTGGCGCAGCCTGAGCTGCTGCTCGAACTGGTCGAATATCCAGTTCTGTAGACGCTCCAGTTCCAGTTGGGCGTGAATGGCGCTATGGGCGGTGAGACCCAGGAAAATCTGTCCCTTGGCCAGATAATCCGTAGCCACGAAGATCGGGTTCCCGCCCTGTAAAGCCTGCTCCACCCGCTCAGCGCCAAGGATCCGGCGGACCAACAGGTCACATGTGGAATCCACCGGGTTGGAAAGTGAGGCCACCACCAGACTGTTATAATGGCGGTAATCTTCAAATTCATACGGCGAGGCCCACTTGATCTTGAAAACCGGTTCCGGGGCGGGAGTGGCCATCTCCCGGCCGAATACTTTTGTAAGCAGCGGTTCCAGTAGCGGGCGATCCTCATCGGAGGTGATGATTACCAGCACATCTTGCTGGCCGATGGCCGGCGGCTTAATGTTACAGGCGACAGCCGCCAAAAGGAGGGCCAACAGCAGGACCGATGATAAACGTGAGGGTGGTATAGGCATAGAAAACGGCTTATCAGCTTTTGGATCCCTGGTTGCTCATTCGCAATTCAGCAGGCCGGCAGCGGCAGACCAGCCCGATTCTCCCGGCTCAAGCGTGAAATTTGCCATGAAAAATGGACGGATCACACCTTATTTTTTGCCAAGCCTGCGAGAGGAGGAGCCCAGGGGGGGAATGCATAATGCGAAATGAAAAATGCAGTGTGCAAAATGAAAACTGGAAGGGATTCCAAATTCTTTGCTCCTTCGGCTACGCTCCCCCGCCCTGGCCGGGCAGTCCGATGGCCTGGTTGGGGCACTAAACCGTGCAGTAAGAAGGGCGTAGCGCGCTACGCCCCTACCGGTCCTCCGGCAACTGCCGGCTGCCCACAGCCAACTGTTGGAGCGTAGCGGAAATCCCGCCAACCCCTCCAACGGCGGGGCCACTTCTTCTCCCCGACTGCCAACTGCCACTGCCACTGCTACTTCTCCTCCCCGACTGCCACTGCCAGGCTCGCCGTAG
>JADFMC010000366.1 GCA_022564085.1 Fidelibacterota bacterium
ATCGTTGGCATCGATCCAGATACCGCTGGGGCGACCGAACTGGGTCCAGATATCCAGTAGCTCGCCATCCTGGCTGAAGATCTGTATGCGGTTGTTGCCCCGATCGGCCACGAACAGCCGACCCTGGGAGTCCATCTTCAAGTCATGGGGGTCATTAAAGCGTCCGCTCTCCCGGCTTATAGACTCGATGCCGCCACCGAGCTGTAGCAGCAATTCCCCGTCTGGGGAGAATTTCAGCACGCGGTTGTTGCCACCGCGATGTCCGTCGCCAACCCAGATCTCGCCGTTGGGGGCTATCAGCACAGCGGCCGGTCCATTGAAATGCGTGGCGTCATCGCCGGCGACTCCCGCTTCGCCCAACCGCATGAGCACCTCGCCATCCTGATTCAGTTTTATTACCTGATGGCCCATACCTCGTTCAAAACCCGGCTCACCGCGTGCGTCCCCCGCCGGCGCGCCTTCGGTTATCCAGAGATTGCCGTCGGCGTCCATGTCGAAGCCATGGGGCCAGGCAAACAGCCCGGCACCGATGCTCTTGACCGTATTGCCGTCCCGATCCAGTTTGTGTATAGGGTTTAGGGGAGAGCCTGCACACTGATTGCTGCCGCAGCGCTCGATGATCCAGATATGTTCTCCATCGGGGTCGGGCTGGACGCCAGTAACAACTCCCATCTCGCGCCCGCCGGGGAGTTCGCCCCAGTGGGTGATGACCTGGTAGGGATTTTCCTGGGCGGTCGCTGCCCCTGTAAGTAAGGCAGCGAATAGCAGGGTGGAAAAACCAATCGAGGCGTACCGGGGCTTAGTTTCCAAGGCGCGTGTACTGTTCATGTTTTGCTCCTTAGCAGGCATGGAAGGATCGGGGTTCGAGAATAACCCATAAAATAGGGAATAGGGGACAGACCCTGAGATATCCTCGCAAAAACTTAGAGAGATTTCTCGGGAGTTGATGCGGGTAACGGGGATTGGCAAGGGGTACTGTTTTTTCGTTCCAGTGGGCCATCTCTGGCCCACCGGAACGGCAAATTAATCCCCCTGCTCCGAGCTTGTGTCCTACACATACACCACAATCAACTAAAAGAAGTGGCTTACTGCCCTATTATTCAACCGGCGGTTCCAAGTCGGCGCCAAGCTGGTATTCTAGAGATTCCCTCAAGGTGGCGGAGAGCAATTATGAAAAACAAATTCCTCACAATATTGGCTCGCCTGCTGATCGCGGTGGGGATATTGTCCCTGGCCGGCACTGGATCTTCGGCTCAGTCTAGCAGCACCACGGCGGCGGGAAATTACACTGTGCTTACGCCCTGGGGCGATCCCGATCTGCAGGGTACCTGGTCCTATGCCAGCCTCACCCCGCTGCAGCGCCCGCTGCGATTGGAAGAAAAGGAATTTTATACCGACGCGGAAGCCGCCGACATCAATGCGCAAGTTGTCCGCGAACGGCCCCTCACGCCGGGCGTAGTCGGAGACTATAATATCGTCTGGTACGACCGCGGCAATGTTTCCTCAGACCTGAGAACTTCGCTGATAGTCGATCCGGTCGATGGCCGCTTACCTTTAACAGAGGAGACGCGCCGGAGGCAGGCAGAGGCAGCGGCCTATAGACGCGAACATCCCTCGGATTCATGGCTGGATCGTAGCAACTGGGTGCGCTGTATTACCTATCACGGCGTACCACCGATTTCCACCGGTTATAACAACACCTATCAGATCGTGCAGAACCCTGACTTCGTCGCCATTGTGGTGGAAAATATCCATGACGTACGGATAATCCCTTTAGACGGGCGCCCCCGCTTGCATGCAAACATTCGCCAGTGGAATGGGGATTCCAGAGGCCATTGGGAAGGCAATACCCTGGTGGTCGAGACCACCAATTTTAGTGACAAGTCGCGACACCGATTTCCTTCATCAAAAAATATGCGCGCGGTAGAACGCTTTACCCGGGTCAGCGATCAACTGATCGACTATGAATTCACCATCGAGGATCCTCAGGTTTACACCAGCTCCTGGACCGCCGTGCGCCCGATGCCGGCGTTGGATGATTACATAATCTACGAGTATGCCTGTCATGAAGGCAATTACGCGATGTTCAATATTTTGCGCGGAGCCCGGGTACAGGAAGCGGCAGCGAAGGCAGCCAGCAAAAT
>JADFMC010000047.1 GCA_022564085.1 Fidelibacterota bacterium
TGGCGGGGTCGCTTTCGGAGACCTATAAGCGCAATGCCCTGAACAACGGCTACCTGGTGTTGGCGGCGCCGGGGCTGGTGGATCACTTAAAAGAGCGCCTGGGCAGCGAGCGCCTGACGGTGCGGCCGGGGCTGGTTATCAAGGTCGATTTCAAGGCCGCCCAGGTGGAACTTGATGGGCAACAATACCGTATCGGCGCCGTGGGGGCCGCCGCCCAGGAGTTGATCCTGGCCGGGGGGCTGGAGGATTGGGTTAAAGAGCAAGGTGTGGGCTAGCGGTTTCTCCATTGACTAATACAGCCCTAGTAACTTTTCCGGCTTTACCACGGGGTAGTTAAATAATGTTCCTTTGCACCTTCAAGTCTAATGGAGCCTGACGAAGGCTCGAAACCAGAAACTTCTTTAAGTCTTCCTCTCCTTCTTCCGGGCCGCCGGGAACAGGACATTGTTGAGGATCAGCCGGTAGCCGGGTGAATTGGGGTGCAGGGCCAGGTTGGTGGGCGGGTCGCCCACGTAGTGCTGGTAGTCCTCGGGATCGTGGCCGCCTAGAAATGTAAAGGTGCCCTGGCCCACGTTGCCGTGAATGTAGCGCACCTCCTCGGTGCCTTCCCGCTCGCCTAATATCACCACACTCTTCTTCAATGTGCTACGCCGGAAGTTGGTGGTCTGGCCCATGAAACCCTTGATGATCCCCACGTGGTTTTGGGTGAGCATAGTGGGCACCGGGTCGTACTTGGCGGCAAACTCGAACAGGGTGAAGTAATCGCTGTCGGCGGAGCGGGGGCCGGGATTGTGGCTGGATGGAATGTCGATGGTGGAATACTCGTACACTGCCGGATCGGTGATCAGCTGGTAATTCTCGAAGGCCACCGCCTGGCCGAAATCGAGTTTGGCCTGGGCCCGGGGATCGGCTGGGGTACCGTCATAGGGCACGCCGACGATATCCACCTGCTGGGCCGCCAGGGCGATGTCCCAGCTATCGGTGGCCGAGCACATGGCGAACAGGAACCCACCCCGTACCACGAATTCTTTGATTCTCAAAGCCACCGCCTGCTTGTGGGCCGGTACGTTTGGAAAGCCATGTTTCCGGGCCAGGGCCTGGTAGGACACCTCCTGTTCCCGGTACCATTGGGCATTGCGGTAGGCGCCCCAGAACTTGCCGTGCTGGCCGGTGAAGTCCTCGTGGTGCAGGTGCAGCCAGTCGTAGCGGGTCAGCTGCCCGGTGATCACCTCCTCATCATAAATGGTAACGTAGGGCACCTCGGCATATTCCAGCGCCAGGGTGACGGCGTCGTCCCAGGGCTGTTTGTTGGGCGGCGAGTAGACGGCGATGCGGGGGGCTTTCTCCAGCAGCACCACGTCCATGTTGCTGTTCTCGATAGTGGCTAATATCTCGCCCAGGCTAGCCGCGTCCACCGGCTCCATCAGCACGCCGCGCACCTGGCACTCCCGGACCAGCGCCGGCGTGGCGTCCGCCAGGAAAGACCCGCCCCGGTAGTTCAATAGCCACTCCACGGTGCGGCCCTGCTTCAAGAACCAGAATGTGACACCGTAGGCCTTCAAGTGGTCGCTCTGGGCCTGGTCCATGGGGATCAGCAGCTTCTGCGGCCAGAGCAGGTTGGCCGACAGGATCAATAACAGGGTGATGGGGCGAAGCATGTTTCGAGTTAGGAGTTACGAGTTTAGAGTTTCTGGTTCAGGCATCCAACCCTGCCGCTTGTCCCGCCAACGGCGGGGCTGACGGGGCCCCATCCAGTATCCAGTATCAAGTATCAATTCCCCTCGGGATTGAGCACCCGGTAGCGCCGCCGCACCGTATCGTGGTGTATGCTGAGGGTATAGTTGTCCATGAAGGCCAGATAGCGGGCCGAAGCCAGGCTGGAGTCCCGCACCAGGTAGTCGGCGATCTCAGCCGCCAGCAACAGTCCCTGTTCGGTAAATTCCGATTCACCCGAGATGGTCATGGCCAGCATCTCGGCCACTTTAAACTCGGCCTGCAGGGCATGCAAGTGTGCCAGCCGGTACTGTAGTATGGGAGAGACCGGCGTATACTCATTGACCAGGGCAGCCGACAGGATGTTTATAGCCTCGCTGCGGCGGTTTCGGTGCACCAGGCGCTCGCAGGCTACCAACGCCTGGTACTCCCGGGGCTGGTCACCGAAGCGCCCCACCAGGCCGGCTAATTCCAACAGGTCGTTAAAGGCCGGATCGGCCGGACCGATGGTGGCCAGCAGTCCTCCCACGTGAACCCCGAGCGAGTCACGATGGCCGGATAGAAACAAGAGCTCCACGGTCTTGAGCTCTACCTGGGTGAGCTGTTCCTTGGTCTTGGCCCGCTTCAGCCCATCCTGAAGGGCCCGTTCTGCGGCCCCCAGGTCGCCCCTGGCCACCAGGACATCCACCATGCGCAGGTAGATTTCGGTTTGAATCGCCCGGGCCTGGCGGGAGCTTAAGGCCGCCTGCAGGTCCAGCAGGGCGCCATCGAAGTCGTCCAGTATCCGATACTTGATCCCGGCCAGCTGTAGTCGTGCTCGGGGATTATGCCAGGTACTCACCAGGGAATCGTAGAGTGCCATGGCCTGGCGCAACGGTTCTAGTTGCGGCTCAGCCACATGGATGAATGGGAGGCTGAAGAACCGGTTTGCGGGGTAGAAACCTGACAGCACCAGGCTCTCACGTTGCAACTGGCTACGGGTCAGAAATACACCGGCCAACTCCATCAGCGTCTGTTCATGCAAAGGCCTGGCGCGCTCATCGGCCAGGATCCCCTGCATCAGTTCCTGGGCCAGTACGTACTCCTGCTCGTCCACCAGATCGAGGGCCAGGGCGAGACGTTCCCGGTGGGGAGTCTCCAGCAACCGGTGTAGCTCCACCACCTGATCGAATCTGCGATAGCGGAACTCGACCTTGGCCAGTATACTCAGGGCCATTGAGGTACCGTGCCCGCTCAGCTTTTCACGGAGCATCGCCAGCATTTCCGGCTCCTGGGGGAATCTGAGCAACTGGTTGCTTACGTTGGGCAGGGCTCGCGGCTGGTTCTCCAAGTGACGGAGGAACTCATCGGTGGCTTGGTCATAATTGAGGCGGGCGGCATACAGCCGGCCCATGTCAAGGGCGAAAAAACCGGAATCGCCCTTGGCCTGCCGGAGACGGGCCAGCACTGCCCGGCCCTCTTCGGCCAGATCACTGGTGAACAGACGGCTCAGCACCAGGCGCTCGGCGGTGGTGTTGCCGGCAAAACGATCCAAAACCGCCTCCCAGGCCGCCAGGGCATCGGCAGACCGCCCCAGGGACAAGTAGGCTTCACCCACTTCCACGTGAGTCTGGATATCATCGGGGTAGCTCAGCAGGTGCGCCTCCAGCACTGTCAGCAGTTCCAGGTACTGTCCGCTGGTTCGTAGCAGGCGTTTATGGCGCAAGTAGAACTTGGCATTACCTGGAAACCGGGTCACCAGGTCGGAATAAATAGCCTGGGCTTGGGACGAGTTTCCGGCCTGCTCGAGCTGCATGGCAAGTTTGAATTGACTGTCAGCCTGGCGGGCGGCGAGGCGTTCCGGGGTGATCTGGCCCGGCGCCAGGCTCAGCAACCATGTGATCAGCAACACAATCCCGAACCACTTTGAAAGGAACATTAGCGGTTATTCCCGGCCAACTGCTTGTCCCGCCAACCGGCGGAAATAGTGCTGGATTATCATCTGGTATTCCTGAGAATAGCCCTCCCGCAGCGCTTTGTCCATGGCCTGCATGATGGTATCCTCCCGTTGGCCCAGGCCGGACTGTAGACTCAACGGTCCGGCGTAAGTAAATCCCTCCGTCGGCGTGCGGCCCCGGCGCTCCTGCTTGAAATCATCCACTGCCAACGATTTCTGATGATCCAACATGCGGCTGAGAATCCGTTGCTGGCGGTCCAGGGTGCGACGGGTTACCCGGCGTCGCTGAAAATCCTTAATTATCTCCTCCATCTCCTGCAGGGCCTGGCCCAATCCCCCCTCCTGCCCCCCGGATTGTGAGGGGTAATCATTCAGGATTGCTTCCAGGGCCTGGGCCAGTTGCCGCTGGCGGGCCTGTAGCCGGCGCATCAATTCCGCCTGCGACATGGCGGCCATCTGTCCCAGCTGCATGCTGAGGGTCTGCTGGTTCAACCCCTGTTGTCCCTGGGAAAGATTCTGCATACGCTGTAGATATTGCTCGTATCCGGAAGCCGAGCCGCTCTGCATCATGACCTGCATGGCATTGTTAAGGGCCACGGCGGTTTCATTGAGCCCCGTCATGGCGCTTAACTGACTATCGGTGGCCCCGCGCATATTTCCACTCTCCAACTGCTCAACTGATTTGTGCATGGCGGCATTGGCCCGGCCTACGGCCCGCCCCATTTCCGGCGTTATATTGAAAGACTGGCGGCCCAGGGCCATGAGCTGCTGGATCACCTGGGACAGCGCCTTTACCAGGTTATGCTGCTCCTCGGCTGCCTCGCGGACCCGAGGCGAACTGCGCGGCATGCGGGCAGTTTGAGCGTGGAGCTCCTCCTGCAGCATGGAAGTGGTCAGAACGCCGCTCAGCACCCTTTGGAATCGAGCCATCATTTCGCTGACCGTGGCATCCTGGAACTGGTCCTGGATATCGGTGGCCTCCTGATGCATGAGGCTCAGTTGATCGGTGCTGCGTTCCAACTCGGCATTGCTGCTCTCCCGATCACCGGACTGCATCGAGCTCGAACCTTGGGCCAGCCCGGCCTGGGTATCTCTGGCCAACTGGTTGTCAGGCAACTCACCCAGCCTGGCGGCGGCAGCGGAGCTGTAGGGCCTCATCATCACGGCGGTTTCACGCATGGTGGATCGTAAGGCTTGCAGCGAACGCTCCTGCTCGGTATGCCGGGCCGCCAAGTCCTGCAATCGACGGCGGCTTTCCTGGTCAGAATCCTCATTTGCGCCGGCTTGATCATCTGCGGCACTTTCCGGTAGGGGGGTGGATTCGAGCTCTCGCAACAGTTCCTCCTCAACCGCTACCAGTTCCTCCAGTCGCTGCACCACCTCATCCATTTTCAGCTCCGCCAGGGCGCGCTGGAATATGTCCAGGAAACGATCCAGCTGAGCCTCGAACTCGTCGGCCTGGAACTGCATGTTCTGCAGGGCCTGCTTGAGCCGCTCGGGATCCATGTTCTCCAGTGCTTCCCGCAACCGGTTCATGGCCTCCTCCAGGTCAGCGCTCATGATCTGCTCGAGCAAGTTTTGTAGCTCGTCATACTTCCGAAGTAGTTCCGGGCTGAAGAGCTGATTGTCTTCCGATTTAACTCCCAACTCACGAATTTCATGCTGCACCCGTTCCAGCTGGCTAAGTACTTCTTCCAAGGTTTGGAATACTTCCTTGCCCTTCTGCTGCTGCTCCCAGGAAACCTGGTTCTCTTCCATCAAATTTTGTTCCATTTCCTCCAGCAATGACCGCACCTTTTCCAGTTCCTCCAACATCCCTTCAGTGGCGGTGACGGATTGATCGGAGCGATCAGCCACCTGGGCGAACAGGTCGGTGAGGGTGGGCAGCCGGGCCACCAGGGTGGCGGATACCGCTTTGCCCGGACCCGAGACAACGTTGTTATCGTAAACCTCCAGATGAAAATGCACTTCGTCGCCGGGCATCAGTCCCAGGGGACCGAGCTCCCATAGGTGGGTGATGCGCTGGCTGCGGCGGTCGGCCGCCAGCTCCTTAATGTCGCGGGTGTAAATCTGGTTATCCTGAGATAGATACTGCGGTTTGCGAATTTCATAGGTGATCTGGGCCTGGCTGAAGCCATAGTCATCGGATACATCGAACTGGAGGGGCAACAGCATGGTCTCATCCAGCTCCACGTCCACCAGAGGCATGATCACCGTGAGGGTCGGGGGATAATCCACCAGGCTGGTGAAACGGTATTGGACGGGATTGGCGTTGGTTACATCCCGGCGGTCACGGACGGTGATGAACATGGTGTTTGATTCTTCCAGTACAAACTCCCCCTGGACCCTGGTTTCGTCAACTTCCAGAGGCAGCTCCTCCTCGCCCAGGTGCAACAGGGCCTCGGCCAGCGGTAGGTTAGTGGTGGCAGTGAACGATACCAGGCTGCCCACCAAGGTGGATATATCGGCCACATTGCCTCCCAGCTTATAGGTGGCCTCGCCGGTGTGGGCCGGGGGCGAGATCAAGAAGCTGAGACTTTGAATGATGGGCCGGTCAGTGAGGGAAATGCGGTGGGCTTCGGAGCGGATCTCCTCCCAATGGGAAAACCAGTTGGGGTTGCGGATACGGGCGTAATAAGTAACATCATCGCGGATATCCTCGAATTGGTGCACGAAACGGCCCTGATGCAGACCGACCAGGGCTGTGCGGCCCCGGCCTTGCTCATTAAACCACAGCACTTCGATCTCCGGTGGCGAGGCCTCAAAGGCGGTAAAGACCACTGCCACCGTGTCGCCGCCCAGCACTTCCAGGTCGCCACGGACCGACAACAGGATGAAAGGGGTGGGCGTGGGATATTCCATTCCCGGGTGCCGGAACCTTTTGGCGGCCTGGTACATGTCCCCCGGCGCGGATACCCAGGCCAGTGCCACCGCCAGTAGCAACACGCGAACCAGCCATACCGGCGGTTGATAACGCCGGGGGGTGAGACTACGGAAATCGAGCCGCCGCAGCTGATCCGCCACCAGACCCACCGACCTTGACATTAAATCCGCATTGGGACTGTCAGGCTTCAGTACCAGGTCGTCCTCGAGCTGCAATGCGTTAAGCAACCGGTCGGTCTCCTCTCCCAGCCGGCGACCCACCCGGGCGGCCAGGGCCCGAATGCTCACCCAGGGCCACCAGCCCCGCCAAAGGCCGAGCCATCGCAGTACCAGCACCAGCAGTAGCAACAATGTCAGACCGATCAGCCCGAACATTACCAGTGTACGAATCGTGGCGGGTAGATAGAGGGTTTTCTCGTACCAGATTGCGGTGGTGCCCAGGGTGGCCAACAACAGACCCGCCAGCCACAGGTCATACAGCAGCGTCATGCGCGCCAGTTGGGTCCGCACCCGCCGCAACATTTCCCGGATAAAACGTGTTTCCATCAGCGGCTCAGGGCATAGGCGATGATGTTGGCCCCCATCCGGAGGGCGGCCTGGCGCAGCTCAGGCGGCAGATCGTGGACCTGGGGGTCTTCCCAGCCGTCGCCCAGATCGCACTCGAAGGTATAAAATACCATCAGCCGGCCTTCGTGAAACAAACCCAAACCCTGGGGGCGCTGGTTATCGTGCTCGTGGATTTTCGGCAGACCTGCGGGGAAAGGAAAAACCAGGTTGAAAATCTGGTGGTCGGGAGGTAACTCCACCCACTCCTTATCGGGAAATACCTTTTTCATTTCCCGGCGGAACGACCGGTCCATCCCATAATTGTCATCGGCGTGCAGAAATGCTCCGGCCATTAGATGGGCTCGCAGTTGGCCCACTTCCTCAGCGGAGAATTGTACGTTGCCGTGGCCGGTGAGGTACAGGTAGGTACTTTCCTGGAATGTATCGTCACCAATTTTGGCCCGCGCCTCAACGGCGGCAATGGTGATGCCAGTGGCTTGCCCGGTGAAGGCGATCAGATTGGGCAGTGAGCTGGGGTCGGCGTACCAGTCGCCACCGCCGCCATATTGCAGGCGGGTGATCACCAGCGCCCCCGGCGTATCCTGAGCCCCAACAGCCGACAGCGCCAACAGCAGCAGCCATGCCGCGGGCCATAGCCGGACCGGGAAGTCAGGCATTCTGTCGACGAAAGGCCGGGGGTTCGGTCTGCAAAGTAGTATGTTCAATGCCCCACTGGTCCCGCAGATATTGTTGAGTGGCTTTCAGGCAATCAGACCAGTGCCCGGAGACCGCGCATTCGTCGGTGACCTCAATATGGGCGCTCAAGGCCAATACACCTGAGGAAATAGTCCAGATATGCAAATCGTGGATGTCGGTGATATGTTCCCTGGTTTTGAGAGCGGTTTCGATTTCGGCGAAATTGATTTCAGTCGGGGTCCCTTCCATCAGTATATCGATCGATTTCAGCAGCAAGCGCCAACCGCTATAGAGTATCAGGCCGGCGATCAGCACGCTGGCCAAAGTATCGGCCTGGGTCCAGCCAGTGAGCAGGATCACGGCGCCGGCCACCATAGCGCCGACGGACCCCAAGGCATCAGCCAGCATATGCTGGTAGGCTCCTTCCAGGTTAAGGTTTGTCCGGCGGCCATGACGTAAAAAATAGGCGCTGCCCAGGTTCACCAACAATCCCAAACCGCCAATCACCAGCACCGGCCAGCCGGGTACTGCCCGGGGATGGCCCATGCGCTGAAAAGCTTCCACCAGGATATAGGCACAGATCAGGATCAGCATCACGCTGCTTATCAGAGCCCCCAGAATTTCCGCCCGCAGGTAGCCGTAGGTGCGGTGGGTGTCTTTGGGTTTTCGGGCCAGCCAGCCTGCGAAGAGCGCCAGACCGATGGCGCCTACATCGGTGATCATATGCCCGGCGTCCGACAGCAGGGCTATGGACCCGGTAATCAGGCCCCCAGCTGCCTCCACCACCAGGAAAGCGGCATTCAGGCCAAAGGCCACCCACAGAACTCGCTGATAGCGGGCGGCCGTCGCAGTGCTGGTGTTACTACTCACAGACTGCCGTAATGCCTGATTATCAGCATGACGTTTAAGGGAAAAGTCCAAAAGGGATGGGCGGCGTTCGGAAATCAGCCCTTTCTGAAGGGGCCATGCTGCACCTGGTTGCGCCCGTTATTTTTGGCTTTGTACAGCCCCTGGTCACTGCGATTGATGAACGATTCCACCGAAGGGTCATCTTCAAAGGCGGCCACACCGAGACTGATGGTTGTATTTTTTACGGTGTGCCCCTCGGCGTGAACCACCATCTCACTGACAGCCTTACGGAGCTTTTCCGCCAACAGGGTGGCTTTATCCAGCGGGGTTTCGGGCAGCAGCACCATAAACTCCTCCCCACCGTAACGCCCCACGTAATCGCTGCGCCGGGTAGTGGAAATCAGCGTCAAGGCCAATTCCCGCAAGACGGCGTCACCGGCGATATGACCGTAAGTGTCATTCACTTTTTTGAAGTGATCTATGTCCAGCATCAGGATTGAGAATTGCCGGGAATGCCGTCTGGCCCGCTGGATTTCAGCTTCCAGCTGCTGGATCAATGCCCGCCGCGATAGTGTTTCAGTCAAAGCATCGTACATGGCCATGTGCTGCAGGCGGGCCTGTAAGTGTTCGGTTTCCTTCAAAAGCCGCCATTTTTCCCGAGCGTTGATCAACGACTTTGTGAGCTGGTCCAGCGTCAAGTATGCTTTGGGGATATAATCATAGGCCCCCTTTTTCATGGCCGCCACGGCGCTCTGCTCATCGCCTCCGGTAGCCAGTATCACTACCGGGGCCACTTCCTTCTCCCGGATTTTCTGTAGCCATTCCATGGACGTAGACTGTTGCAGATCCAGCCCCAGTACCACAACATCCGGTGCGGCTTTGGTCAACTCCCCGTCGATATCATCAGCGGCGGTCTCTCGCATGTCGAATGTGATTTCATGCTGCTGCATGAGCATCCCCCGGACGACCTCCCGATAACCGTCATCGGGATCAAACAGCAGTATCGAAAGGTTCTGGGCATCACCTGGAGCGGGCAGGGATAGTTCGGAATCAATCATGGGTACATGAAAAACCTTTTGTTTTTGGATCGTTTCCGCTGAAAGTTACAAACCAGCTCGCTACATCAAGGGAAATTGTCGAGTCTATTCCAGTATAGTAATTATACTAATTTTTACCAGCCATTGAAAAGAGCATTTTTCAGCAGTAAAGTTGATCTTATGGACGGTAGGTTGAATCGGTGTCCAGCTAAGGCGAAGCGCGCGGCGCTAAAACTTCTATTTGGGGTCTTGGTGGGAGCGGCCGTTTTGCCGGTTGCGGTTGTAGGACAGGAACTTCCCTGGCATCCGGGCCGTCTAGT
>JADFMC010000367.1 GCA_022564085.1 Fidelibacterota bacterium
AGAGCGCCTCCCGCTCAACCTTTATGGCGCTGATCAGGTCACCATCATCCCGGCTATCCAATGACCCCTCGGTATCATCCGGAGTAGCCAGCGTCAATCGCACCTTAAGGGCGTGCAGCAGTACCAGCAGGTCGGAATCGGTCCGGCCCCGGGCCACCTCTCCACCCAAGGTGCGTTGGTTACGGATATTTTGGGAGGCACAGGAATTTTCGGCCGCCGAGGCCAGTGCGCCCCAAACGCCGGGACCACCGGAGGCCAACTGTTGCAGGGTCATACCGGCGCCCAGCTCCCAGGCCTGGTCGTCGCCGCTAAATTCAGCCGCCAATAACGGCTTGATATTGATGAGGGTGCTAACGTCAGGGGGCCGTTCGGCCAGCAGGTAGGTGCCGCCGGTGATATAGGCGCATCCCGCCGCGCGAGCCGCCTGGTAGGCCGCCGCCAGGCTAGTTGGGTTCTGGAAATCCTTAATGCCGGTCCACATGACTAAAAACCTTAATTCCCGGCTTGGCCGGTGGCCGGGTCCTCATGTTGCCGGAAATCGATGCCTGTCCGCCGGGCGGCCCGGTCCAGCATTTCGCCGCTGATCCGGTTGTGCCGGCCCACCAGCGCCGCTTCATCAACCTCCGCCACTCCCGACCTTATCCGCAATTTACCATCGATTACCAGGTAATCAACAGGCGACAGGCGCACACTAAATACCAGGGCCGCCAACGGATCGGCCAGGCCGCCGGCGTATTCCACGCCATCCAGCGAGAACAGGGCCAGGTCGGCCCGCTTGCCGGTGGCCAGCTGCCCGATATCATCGCGACCCAGAGCCCGGGCGCCGCCCCGGGTGGCCATCAGCAGGGTATCCCGGGCCGTCAGCCAATGCTGCTCGTCCCGCGTCCTGGAAAGCAACAGGGCGTTGCGCGTCTCCAGCAATATATTACTGGAATCGTTGGATGCCGAGCCGTCCACTGCCAGGCTGACGGCCACGCCGGCCTCCAGCAACTCCTTGACGGGGGCCGTCCCCGAACCGAGGCGCAAGTTGGAGGTGGGACAGTGTGAAACCCCCACCCCGGCGTCCCCCAGGCGGGTGATCTCATCCGCGTTGAGGTGCACCGCATGGGCGAACCAGGTGTTAGGGGCCAGCCAGCCCAATCCATCCACGAAGTCCAGCGGCCGCTGCCCGAATTCGCGCAGGCAAAAGCGTTCCTCATCCAGCGTCTCGGCCAGGTGGGTGTGCATCATCAGTCCGTTGGCCTGGGCAAACTTAGCGGTGTGGCGCATGAGCTCCGGTGTCACCGAAAAGGGCGAGCAGGGCGCCAGTGCCAGCCGCACCATGGCCCCCGGTGAGTCGTCGTGGTAGCGGGCCAGCAGACGCTCGTAATCGGCCATGATCTCCTTTTCCGTCTGGACCGTATCATCGGGAGGCAGGCCACCCAGGCTTTGGCCCAACGACATGGACCCCCGGGTGGGCTGGAAGCGAATGCCCAGCTCCTTAGCGGCCTCTATCTCCTCGTCAATCAGCATACCGCCGCAGTTGGCGGGGAAAAGGTAGAGATGGTCGGAGCTGGTGGTGGCGCCGGACTTCATCAGCTCCAGCAGGCCGGTGGTGGCGCTGACCCTCACCGCCTCGGCTGTCAACTCCCGCCAGATTTCGTAGTGCCCCGTGAGCCAGCCGAACAGCGACCGGTTCTGCAATAGCGGCACGTTCCTGGTGAGGGTCTGGTACAGGTGGTGATGGGTATTGATGAAACCGGGCAGTACCAGCATCCCCTGGGCCTCAATCACCTCGTCCGCCTCCACGTCCAGCGGCTCGGGGCCCAGTGATTCCAGTACGCCGTCCCGGCAGAGGATATGCCCGCCGGCAAATTCGCGCCGGCCATCGTCCATAGTAGCGACCAGCAAGGGGTTTTTGATCAGCAGACTACTCACGATAAGCCAACTCAGCTGCTGAAAAGGGAATGTCCCTTAAGGGAGATCATCAAGGCGTACATGGCCGCCGCGCTGTCGGTCTCCAGCTGGTAGGCTTCCCCCGTTTTAGGTTGCACATCCAGCACTTGCAGGGTTTCACGGGCCAGCCGGGCCCGGTAGTTGTCAGTTTCATAAACCAGGTAGTCATCCCCGTCGGTCAACGTCTCCACCTGCCCG
>JADFMC010000048.1 GCA_022564085.1 Fidelibacterota bacterium
CTGCTGCTGCTCACCCAGTTCGAGACGGTCCTCTCCATGGCCCTCTACGCCTACTCTCTGGTGGGAGCCAGCCTGACCCCGGCCCTATTGGCCGCCTTCCTCTGGAAGCGGGTCACCCCCCAGGGGGGCGTGGCTTGCATCGCAGGCGGCTTGAGTAGTATTGTGGGGATCGCCGCACTCAACCGATTGGGGGTGGACTTCACCCTCACGCTGGGCGGCACTCAGTTCGATCTCGCCGGCAGCGAATACATCGTCATTCCGGGAGTGCTCGTCTCCGTGACCCTCCTGGTGGTGGTGAGCCTCCTTACCAAGCCCTCACCGAAGGAAAAGTGGGCGCCCTTCTTCATGGGCTCCGGCGCCGCCTCAGCCGAACAGCCTGGTTGAGGCGTTCGCATCATTAAAAAAGGGACGCCTGCAGGGGCGCCCCTTTTTAATTTAATCAGGTAGGGTAACCCAGACCCCCCTTAGGGCTTAGGGGGTCGTGAGGACGATATCCACGGTGGTGTTGGCGGCGGCCGTCACCACCACCGCGCTCACGGTTACGGTATCATATCCGGCGGCATAAGCCTTCACCGCATAAGTGGCTGCCGGTAGGCCTACCATGGCGTAAAAGCCTGTGGAGTCAGTAAAGGCGGTGGATACCACCGTATCCAGTTCCGCCCAAACCTCGATATCCGGCAGGGCCACCGAGGCAGTGTCGGACACGATGCCGATGATGCCGCCCGTGGTGGATTCATTGACTCCGCGAATCACCGGCTTGAACAGAAACCCGGTGGGCGCGTCAAGGGTTCCCTGCATCACAAATGACCGGCTCACATCGAAATCGAGCAGCAGCTCGGTCGTTACCCCGGCTACGATGGCGATGTCCGGTTTCACAAATATCTTGATGCCGGTCTGGGCGCCGCTGGGAACTGTCAAATCATAGGTTGTCCCGTCGTTCATGACTATCGAAGCTTCACCAACATAGAGCCGCAACAGGTCGTAGGACCCCGTGGCAATATCCAACTCCGCCAGTCCCGTTGTGATCCCGTTGCTCAAATCGAGGAGGTTAAAGGATTGCGGGCTGGAGGACAGGGTAATATAGGGGCCACCCTCACCGCCGCCCTTCTGGCGCACCTCCAGGCTATCAATGGTCACATTGGCTTCTGCTACCAGGTCAGATGGGAACGGGGCGTCGGTGAGGCGCACGGACAGCGTGCCGGTGCCGGATTCCCCCGCCGGCGATTCGCAGCCGGTGAATCCTACTGATAATGACAAGATTATCACCGTGATACCAAGTTGTTTCTTTACGTAGGTCAAGATTGATCACCTCTAAATGTTAACTGTTTGAAAATATCAACTCTCGGTAAGCAAATTAGCGGCCTTATTCCGGGGGGCCTATGATCTTCGTCACAAAATCGATTTCCCGTTGAGGGTGTGACCTGGATCACAGCGAAATACCAGACCAACCGGTCCTGAGGCGACGTTCAACCGCCGAGATGGGTACCCACCACTGTAGGGATCGTCATCCGTGGCCGACCACGCGATATTCCCCCTTTACCCTGGCCGTCCCCGGCGCCCGGAACGAGTTCCGCTCATTGGCCAACGCCTCCAGGGCCTCTCCAGCGAGGCGGAAGACGGTCCATTCGTCCCTGGCCGCCGCGCCAACTTGGCGGTAGAACCCGATAGCCGCTGCATTCCAGTCCAGCACGGCCCACTCCAGGCGCCCGCAGCCCCGTTCAACGGCTAAGTGGGCCACGTAGGCCAACATGGTGCGCCCGATGCCCCTGCCGCGCACGGCGGGACGGACGTACAGGTCCTCCAGATAGAGGCCGGGCCGTCCCAGAAAGGTGGAGAAAGTCGGGAAAAACAGGGCAAACCCGACGGGCTCGGTCCCGAGGGAGCCGATGATCACCTCGGCGGCGGGGCTGGGGCCAAACAGGTGCTCCCTGAGCAGACCAACATCGGCCAGCACCTCGTGGGAGAGGCGTTCGTAGTCGGCCAACTCCCGGATGAGGGTCAGGATGAGGGGCGCATCCGCCGCCGTGGCCATTCGTATGGTAAAGTTCGGCGTTGTTGTATCGGTCGCCATGGAATCAGCTATTCCCTCCGTACGTAATGGATCTGCCAGTTCAGCTGCCAGGCTCGGCCGCTATCCCGGGATAATTTCCGGTTCCAGTCCAGCTCGTCGCCGGTAATGTAATACCATCGTGGGAAAAATGGCAGCGTAACGGTCATTTTTCCGCCAGCCAGTAATGTTGCGATATGGGGCTGGAAAGGCTAGCTTGCTCTACTGTGAAGCCATAGACATGACGGCCAAAGCACTCCCTTGGCTCTACCATCGCACCACTATGACGGCAAGATAGCGGTTATGCTGAAGGACGATACTCCAAAAGCCCCCTCACCACCTCAACCGGCCTGGCAGGTCTGACGGCCCATGCTAAGCGACACCACCATCCTCGTCGCCCTCGGCGGCAATGCTCTGGCCCCCAGTGCGGCTTTGGGCACCGTTACTGAGCAGTTCGCCCAGACGCGGGCGGCCATGGACCTGATCATGCCCTTCATCCGCCAGGGCTACCGTCTGGCGATTACCCACGGGAACGGCCCACAGGTGGGCGATGAACTGCTCCGGGTGGAGCTGGCCGCCGACCGGGTTCCGCCCCTGCCCCTGGGGCTGTGCGTGGCTGCTACCCAGGGGACCATGGGCTACATGATTGAACAGTCGTTGCAGAACGCCCTGCTGGACGAGGACATCCACCGGGATGTCGTCTCTCTTATTACCCAGGTGCTGGTTGATGAGCACGATCCGGCCCTTGAGCGTCCCGATAAGTTCATCGGTGAGCGCTACAGCCGGGATAAGGCCCGGCAATTCGCCGACCGCTACGGATGGAGGATTGCCGAACAGGAAGCCGGGGTATGGCGACGGGTCGTTCCCAGCCCCCGGCCCGTCCGCATCAACAACGCCAGGTCCATCAAGCACCTGGTCGGCATGGGTTCCATCGTCATCGCCTCCGGCGGAGGCGGCATCCCCGCCTACGTGATGGCCAACGGTCACTTTGAGGGGGTAGACGCGGTCATCGACAAAGATCTGGCCGCTGCCATTCTCGGTGCTGATATTGGCGCTCAGGAAATGTATATTCTGACCGATGTGCCGGAGGTCTATCTTGATTTTCGTACCGATCACCAGCGTCCCCTGCGGCGTATGACGGTTGCGGAAGCACAGGCCCATTT
This sequence comes from Fidelibacterota bacterium, assembly GCA_022564085.1. Classification (GTDB taxonomy): domain Bacteria; phylum Fidelibacterota; class Marinisomatia; order SCGC-AAA003-L08; family TS1B11; genus JACZSB01. The sequence goes on from JADFMC010000048.1 coordinate 3,211, forward strand.
GGATGCGGGGCAGTTCCCAACCGGGAGCATGGGTCCCAAAATGGAGGCCGCCATTCAATTTATCAGGCAAGGTGGCCGGAAGGTCGTTTTAACCAATACTGAATCCATCGCCAAGGCCCTGGTCGGGGAGAGTGGCACCAGCGTTTATGACTAAAAGGAAGCCGAAATGAAAATCCACGAATACCAGGGCAAGGCGCTGTTTGCCGATTATGGCGTACCGGTCCCGGAGGGCTACCCCGCCTTTTCCGTGGACGAAGCCGTGGAGGCCGCCAAGAAGATCGGGGGCCGCGTGATGGTGAAAGCCCAAATCCACGCCGGGGGCCGGGGCAAAGGGGGCGGGGTGAAGTTGGTCTCAGGCCCGGAGGAGGTCCGCAAGGTCGCAGGGGAAATATTGGGGATGCGGCTCATCACCCATCAGACCGGCCCTGAGGGTCAGGAGGTGCAGCGGCTCCTGATCGAGAAGGCCTCGAACATCGCCCGGGAGCTCTATGCCGGTATCGTCCTGGATCGCGGCAGAGGGCAGTTCGCCATGATGGTATCCACCGAGGGCGGCGTCGAGATCGAGAAGGTGGCCGCCGAAACACCTGAGCGCATCGTCAAGGAGTGGATCGATCCCGCTCTCGGGCTCCAACCTTACCAGCTGCGCAATCTGGCCTACGCCCTGCAGCTGGAGGGGGATCAGGTCAAGCAAGGGATCAAGACCCTCAAGGCCCTCTGGCAGGCTTTCGAAGCCAACGACTGTTCACTCATGGAGATCAATCCCCTGGTGGTAACCGACGAGGACGAGGTGCTGGCCCTGGACGCCAAGATCAATTTCGACGACAACGCCCTCTTCCGCCAGCCCCAGCTACCGGCCCTGCGGGACCTGAGCGAAGAAGAGCCCCAAGAGATCGAGGCCTCCAAGCACAACCTCAGCTACATCAAACTGGACGGGAATGTGGGCTGCATGGTGAACGGCGCCGGGCTGGCCATGGCGACCATGGACATCATCAAACTCCACGGTGGCGAGCCAGCCAATTTCCTGGACGTGGGCGGCGTAGCCAACTCCGAGACCGTAGCCAACGGCTTCCGCATCATTTTGGACGACCCTAGCGTGAAGGCGATCCTGGTCAATATCTTCGGCGGCATCGTCCGCGGAGACCGCATCGCACAGGGCATTATCGACGCCATGGGCCAGATAACCGTGAAGGTTCCGGTGGTGGTCCGCATGGAGGGGACCAACGCCGAGCAGGCCCGGAAAATGCTGGGCGAGTCTTCCCTGAAATTCATCGTGGCCACCACCCTGGAGGACGCCGCCCAAAAAGCGGTCGGGGCCGCGAAAGGGGGTGGGGCATGAGCATTCTCGCAGGCAGCGATACCCGCCTGATCGTCCAGGGAATTACCGGCAGCGAGGGCAGTTTCCATACCGCCCAGATGGTGGAATACGGCACCCGGGTGGTAGGGGGCGTGACGCCGGGTAAAGGGGGCCAGCAGGACGGCAACGGCATTCCCATCTTTAACACAGTCGCCCAAGCCAAGGCCGCCACCGATACCAATACATCCGTGATCTTCGTGCCGCCGCCCTTCGCAGCGGACGCTATCCTGGAGGGCATCGCCGCCCAGCTCGACCTGGTGATCTGCATCACCGAGGGCATCCCCACTTTCGACATGATCCGGGTGCGGACCGCCCTGAATCAGAGCACGACCCGTCTCATTGGCCCCAACTGCCCCGGCATCATCACCCCCGGCGCCTGCAAGATCGGCATCATGCCGGGCTTCATCCATGCACCGGGGACCATCGGCGTCATATCACGCAGCGGCACCCTGACCTACGAGGCCGTGGACCAGCTCACCAAATTGGGCCTGGGCCAGTCCACCGCCATCGGGGTAGGCGGCGATCCGATTATCGGCTCTACGTTCCTGGACCTGCTCAAGCTGTACGCCGCGGACGATGATACCGAGGCAGTGGTGCTGATCGGCGAGATCGGCGGTTCGGCCGAGGAAGAGGCCGCCGCCTGGATCGTGGAGACCGGTTTCACCAAGCCGGTGGTGGCCTTTATCGCCGGCCAGACCGCCCCGCCCGGGCGGCGCATGGGCCATGCCGGAGCGATCATCTCCGGGGGACAGGGCACCGCCCAGAGCAAGATGGAGACCCTGCGCCAGGCCGGTATCCATGTCTGCGACAGCCCGGCTAAGATTGGGGAAACGGTTAAGGAGGCGCTGGGCGGCTAGGGAACCTCACCCCGCTCACTTCGTGAGGCCCCTCTCCCACATTGCATCCAGTCAGGGCTAGGGGAGAGGGGAAAACAGGAACTCAATGGGACCCCGCCAACGGTAGGGGAATCCCGCCAGTTCGCCTGCTAGCGGATTATGAGCGCCCTTTAGGGCGGGTTTTCTATTAAGCGAGGCGCTTTAGCGCTTCGCAAAGATTCCTGGCCCGACCATCGTTGACCAGTTTGATAACTGTCAGGTTTAGATTCTTATACCTTCCCAGCCCAAAAATCCTAACTTTGGCAGAATTAACGTCCCGCCAGGACTATCACAATGCCCAGGGAAAAGATCTTTATTGGATTACTATTAACTATAGGCCTGCCGGCCCAGGCCCAGGTGCTCGAGTCAGATTCTCTAGCCCTGGTGGCCCTTTACAATAGCACCGATGGCGCCAACTGGACCACCACCTGGGACCTGAATACACCGGTGGGCACCTGGCACGGTGTGTCGGTGAGTGGCGGGCGGGTGACAGAGTTGGGCTTAAATTTCAACCAGCTCACCGGGTCTATCCCGGCCGAACTGGGGAACCTGGCCGATCTAACAGTTCTCTCTCTTGGTCGCAACCAGCTCAGCGGTTCCATCCCGGCCGAACTGGGGAACCTAGCCAATCTCACACAGCTCGATCTTCATATGACCTATCTCAGCGGTTCCATCCCCCCCGAGATCGGCAGCCTCACCAATTTGACAAACCTGTTTATTGGTGAGACCGGACTGACCGGTTCCATCCCGACCGAATTAGGGAACCTGGCCAATCTCAGATATCTCTATCTTTTTATGAACCAGCTCAGCGGTTCCATCCCGGCCGAACTGGGGAACCTGGCCAATCTCACATATCTCAGTCTTTCCAACCAGCTCAGCGGTTCCATCCCGGCCGAACTGGGGAACCTGACCAATCTCACAGCTCTCGATCTTAGTTCCAACCAGCTCAGCGGATCCATCCCGGCCGAACTGGGGAACCTGACCAATCTCAGATATCTCTATCTTTATTCCAACCAGCTCACCGGGTTGCCCGATTTAAGCACGCTGACAGCCCTCTACTCCCTGTATGTGCAAAATAACCGCCTCACATTCGAGGACCTTGAGCCCAATATGGGTGTGGCGTCCGCTTGGTTCACCTACGCCCCCCAGGACAGCGTGGGCAATGAGATCGACACCACTGTCTATGTTGGTTCGAGCCTTTCCCTTGCGGTGTCGGTAGGCGGCACGGCCAACGTGTACCAGTGGCTGAAGAATGGGGTGACCATTGCCGGGGCCACCAGCGACCCCTACACACTTAGCAATATTCAGTTTGCCGACAGTGGCGACTACAACCTGCGGACCACCAACACCATCGCTACGGCCCTGACGCTTTACAGTCGGCCTATTCACGTAAGCGTAGTCGTGGATCCGTTCGAAACCGACTCCCTGGCCCTGGTGGCCCTTTACGACAGCACCGACGGCGCCAACTGGACCAACAGCTGGAACTTGAACACGCCAGTGAGCACTTGGTACGGCGTGACGGTAAGCGGCGGCCGGATGACAATCCTCACACTCCAGAGCAACCAGCTCAACGGTTCCATCCCGCCGGAACTGGGGAACCTGGACAGTCTCACATTGCTCTATCTTAATGACAACCAGCTCACCGGCTCTATCCCGGTCGAACTGGGAGACCTGGCCAATCTCACAGGGCTCTTTCTTTATTCCAATGAGCTCAGCGGGCTGCCCGATTTAAGCGCCCTGACAGCCCTCAAATTCCTGCTAGTGCAAAACAACCGCCTCACCTTTGAAGACCTTGAGCCCAATATGGGTGTGCCGTCGACCACATTCAATTACGCCCCCCAGGACAGCGTGGGGTCGGAGCGGGACACTACTCTGCCCCATGCCGCCAGCCTTGATCTATCGGTGGAAGTAGGAGGGACGGCCAATATCTACCAGTGGGTTAAGGACGGCGCTGACATACCCGGCGCCACTGGCGACACCCTGAGCATTTCACCGGTCACCAACCCCGATCATGGCAGTTACATCGTGCGCGTCACAAACACCCTTGTTACCGGTCTGACCCTCTACAGCCGGCCCATACATGTCACCGTTATTAACATTGCGCCTCAATTAGTGGCCATACCCGACACCACCATTCAAGAGGATGACACCTTACGCATCGTTCTCCAGGCGACCGACGTCGATGGTGATCCGCTCACCTGGTCCGCAGCCAGCGATACCAGCGCGGTGGCCACGTCCGTTTCGGACTCGCTGCTGTCCATCATTCCCGATCCTAATTGGAACGGCGTGGCAACTGTCTTTGTCTCGGTAAGTGATGGGCAGGCTACTGTATCTGATACGATCACTGTTACGGTCACACCGGTGGACGATCCCCCGCAGCCCTTCATGCTGCTGATTCCGCGGGCCGATTCGGTGCTTATTGTGACGGCGTCAATGATCGGCGATTCGGTAAAGTTTGTGTGGGAATCGTCGTTCGATGCGGACGGTGACACCCTTAACTATTTTTTCGTACTCACATATGAGGGAGCATTCGGCGATTCAGTCGGCCCGCTCATGACTCGCGATACTTCTATTTATCTGCAGATTGACAGCATGATGGTAGCCGATGCTATCACCGGAGGCGTAACAGAAATCGTGAGCATCTGGGACGTAGTTGCCGATGATGGTGAAAAATCGATCCTCGCCACAGATTTTAATAGAATCTTTACATTGAAATTTGCGAACGAACTTCTGGCTCTGGGCGACCGACTTGGTGTCCCCCTGTCCTTTGCCCTGCACCAGAACTATCCCAATCCATTCAACCCAACCTCGACCATTCGATTCGACCTGCCCAAAACATCGGAGGTGAGTCTGATTATCTACGATCTGATGGGGCGGGAGGTGGTCAGGCTGATGGAAGGCACCCTCGGTGCTGGCTATCACACTCGGGTCTGGGATGCCAGAGACAGTTTCGGTAGAGTAACGCCCTCCGGTATATATATTACCCGACTGGTTACGCCGGCGTACACCATGTCCATCAAGATGGTGCTGCTTAAGTAGGAAAAGTCGCAACAAAAGGCGTTTCACCGGATACGGACTTTCATTTGTCGATGGGCACGCGCTATATTTAGGATCCAGTTGTCAATCCATTGCACATTTATTGCACACTCACTGTTCGCTCCCGTCGATAGGCCTGTGTTCTTCTAAGCCACTGGCATACGATAGATTTAATCTCAAGTCAAACTCACAACAATCCACCTCAAACTGACGAGATATCGGGGCATATTGGGGTAAAACTCACGAGGTTTTATACATTATCTGGTGAGTTTTACTTCAGCAGCACCATCTTGATCGATTTCGTGTAGTCCGGTGTTATCAATCGGGCAATGTATGTACCCGATGGCACACTTCGGCCGAAGCGGTCACGACCGTTCCACCTAACCTGATGATATCCCGCAGGCATTTGACCACTGCTCAAACTGGCGATGCTGCGCCCTCGCAAATCGTAAACCACTAATTTCAGGTCCACCATTTCCGGCAGATCAAACCTGATAGTTGTGCCCGGATTGAAAGGATTGGGGTGGTTCGGATGGAGGGCGTACGCTTGAGGTAGTCCGACCTCCTCTCCAAGCGCAAGTACAGCAGGTGTCGCGCTTACTTCATTGGAATAGCCACTTTCATTTCCTGCGGAATCGACAGCCGTGACCCGAGCATAATAAATTGTGCCGTTGGTTAGTCCGGTCACGACCATTGCCGTGTCATTGGGTGATGAGGAATCGCCAAGATTAACTGTCGGATTCGCAGATTCACCGAAATAGATGGAATAGAATTTCATGTCCGGTTCATTGCTGCGAGTCCACGAAAAGGAAATTTCCTGGTTGCCAGCCGACGCAATCAGTCCTGTGGGAGCGGCCGGAGGATCATCGGCAGGGGCCGCGGGGATGCTGAAGATAAAAATACTATCAAGCGCAACCAGGTCGCCATCATTCCCAACATATTGCCAGCCTAGTTGCACCGACTGGCCATCGTATGCCGTTAAATCAACGACCGTGCGACGCCATTTCCAGCCCTGGCCATCATCAGCTGCTGCCCACAGTTGGGTCCAATTCGTGCCGCCATCGGTGGAGATGTTGAGCTTGATCGTTGCGTTGACCAAAAACGAAGTGGAGTGTCCCACATAAAAAGATAAGGTTGTCCCGGTGTCCAGTGTCATTGCCGGTGTGATGAGCCATTCATCTTGATTTTCAGCGATCCATATGCAGATTGCTGAGAATGTACTAGCGGTATCGATGGCTGAAAAGTGGGCATCTATTAGATTCCCACGTTTCCAATTATTGGTAGCATGGGTATTGACTGTGCCCCATTGATCCGGCGGGAAAGTGGTCGCCTCAAAATCCTCATATAGGATCGCTGTTCGAAACGTACTTGGGTCGACGACCGTTATATAATCAAGCAAGGTTTTTGAAGATGAAACCGTGC
>JADFMC010000049.1 GCA_022564085.1 Fidelibacterota bacterium
GATCGATCTGCTCACGGTGGGCCCGGCCCGGGTGCTGGGACTGGAGCTCACTCCCCTGGAGCCTGGTTCACCGGCAGAGTTGGTGGTGTTGCGGCCCGATGACGAATGGACCTTCTCCCGGGAAGACATCCATTCCCGCTCCCGGAATACCCCTTTGCTGGGGAGGTTATTTACGGGCCGCGTCCAGGCTACGGTAACCGATCGCGCTTGGTATTTACGGGATTGAAAAGTCTTGACCGGCTCTGAGTAATACCGGTAATTTTTCCTGCTGTACTGGAATGGATTTTTATGAAGACGTTTGTGCTCAAAGCTAAAGATATCAAGCACGAGTGGTTCGTGGCCGATGCCGAGGGCCAGGTACTGGGCCGCTTTGCCACTAGAATCGCTACCATACTGCGTGGCAAGCACAAGCCCACCTTTTCTCCTCACCTGGACATGGGTGACTGTGTGGTGGTCACCAATGCCGAAAAGATCGTCACCACGGGCGGCAAACTGACCAAAAAGACCTACTGGCATCATACCGGCTGGATTGGCAACCAGAAGGAAGTCTCGCTGGAAACGCTGCTCCGCAGCCACCCTGAGCGGGTAATCAAAAATGCAGTCCGTGGGATGTTGCCCCACAACCCATTGGGCCGCAGTATGCTGCGCCACTTGAAGATTTATGCCGGCCCTAACCATCCCCACCAGGCCCAACTACCGAAACCTTTGGAATTCTAGGCGGAAAATGGCTCAAATCATCGCTCGTTCAATCGGACGACGGAAAACTGCGGTCGCCCGGTTGCGGTTGTTCGACGGCAAGGGACAGATAAGCATCAACGACCGCAAGCTGGATGATTACTTTCCGCGTCTGTCGCATAAGATAGCCCTGACCGAGCCGCTGCAGCTGGTGGGCCTGGAAGGTCAATACAATATCATTGTCAATGTTCGCGGTGGCGGTCCCACGGGACAAGCCGGCGCAATCCGATTGGCACTGGCCCGGGCCTTGGAGAAGGTTGACGGGGACCTACGTCCCCTGCTCAAGAAGGCTGGGATGCTCACCAGGGATGCCCGGGAAGTGGAGCGCAAGAAATATGGCCAACCTGGCGCTCGCAAAAAGTTTCAATTCTCGAAGCGTTAGATTCTCGGAGTCGTATGTCACCATCTACACCTATCACAATTGAAAATCTGATCAGCACCGGCGCTCATTTCGGGCATCTGACCAGTCGCTGGCATCCCAATTATCAGCCGTTCATCTATATGAAGAAAAACGGCATCCACATCATTGATATACAGCAGACCATCCAATGCCTGCAGAAGGCCAGTGAAGTCATCACCCAAATCGTTCGCAACGAAGGTACCATCCTTTTTGTAGGTACCAAGAAGCAGGCCCGGGACGTACTGCAGCGCGAGGCAGACCGCTGCGGGATGTTTTATGTGGTGGAGCGCTGGTTGGGTGGCACCCTGACCAATTATTCCACAATCAAGAAAAGTATCAAGCGCCTCCAGCAGCTGGAAAAGGATGCTGATACCCTCTACCAGTCGTTGACCAAGAAAGAGATCCTGAAGATGGAGCGGGAGCGCATTCGGCTGGCTGACCAGCACCGGGGCATCAAGGACATGAAGCGGCTGCCCGATGCCGTTTTCATCGTGGATATTAAGCATGAGGCCACCGCTGTCAGCGAGGCCAGCCGGCTGGAGATCCCCATCATCGCTATTGTGGACAGCAACGCCGATCCCAAACTGGTGGATTATCCCATCCCCGCCAACGATGATTCGCTACGGGCCATCCAGCTCATTACCGGCGCTATTGCCGATGTAATCATCGAGGCCCGAGGAGGTGTAATTGACGAGGAAGCGTCTGACCAGGAAGTTCGGGCCGAGCCTAACTCGGCAGCACCGGCCGACAAATCCGAGCCTGCCGGTAGTCGGAAGGCCGCAGTGGCTACCTCCCCTAAAAAGACCACGGCTACCCCTGAAGTAATAAAAACATGATATCCGCAGCGCTGGTAAAGCAGCTGCGCGAAAAGACCGGCGCAGGGTTGATGGATTGCAAGCGTGCCTTGCAAAAGGCCGATGGAGACCTGGAAAAAGCGGTCGACCATCTGCGGACGGCTGGTATCGCCAAGGCGGACAAAAAGGCCGGGCGACAGGTAGCTGACGGCCTCGTTTTTAGCTATATTCACCCCGGTGCGAAACTCGGTGTGCTGCTGGAAGTGAACTGCGAAACCGATTTTGTGGCCAAAACAGACAATTTCCAGCAGTTTGTCAGGGATGTCGCTATGCATATCGCGGCCACCGACCCGCGTGTGATCAGGAGGGAAGATCTTCCTCCCGAGGAGGTGGAACGGGAACAGGGCATCCTGGTCGAGCAAGCCCGCCAATCGGGGAAACCGGAGCAGATCCTGGATAAGATCGTCCTGGGCCGCTTGGAGAAATTTTTTGCGGAAAATGCCCTGCTTGAACAACCCTTTGTTAAAGATCCCCAGAAAACCATCGAGGGCTACCTCAAAGAAACCATTTCCACCCTGGGTGAAAATATAGTCATTACCCGGTTCGTCCGCTTCCAGCTGGGACAGAACGAGGTCCCCGGCTCAAGCCAATCCTGATAGCTGCTCCGCATGGCTGAACTGCCCTACCGCCGCATTCTCCTTAAGATGAGTGGCGAAATTCTGGCCGGGGGAAAAGGGTTTGGCATTGATGCCGATGCGTTGGATTTTCTGGCCGCGGAGGTGAAAACCGTAGTCGCTGCGGGCCTGGAAGTGGGGCTGGTGATCGGGGGCGGCAATATTTTCCGGGGCTTATCGGGAACGAACACCGGTATGGAGCGAGTCGCCGGCGATTACCTTGGAATGGCCGCCACGGTCATGAACTCGGTGGCCCTGCAAAATAGCCTGGAAAAATTGGGCGTGGACACCCGGGTCATGTCCGCCCTTTCAATGATCCAACTGGCTGAGCCCTATATTCGTCGAAGAGCCCTCCGCCACCTGGAAAAAGGGCGGGTCGTCATTTGTGCCGGTGGCACCGGTAACCCCTATTTTACTACCGATACTGCCGCCGTTCTACGAGGGATCGAAATCAACGCCGATCTGATCCTGAAGGGGACTAAGGTGGATGGAGTCTATGACGCCGATCCGGCGACACATCCCGACGCCCGGCGCTTCGAGCGCCTGTCATATGAGGAGGTGATTGCAAAAAAACTACGGGTAATGGACCTGACTGCCATTACCTTATGCATGGAGAATAAATTGCCCTTGATGGTATTTGATATCCAGACGCCCGGCAATCTGCTCCAGGCGGCCACCGGAAAGTTAATCGGAACCGTAATTTCCTAGAGGGGGAGGGTCCAATGATCAACGAATTACATATCGAAGCCAAAAAAAAGATGGACCAAACCATCGAACACGTCCAGCAGGAACTGGCGACCTTGCGAACCGGCCGGGCCAATCCCCGGATGGTGGACCATGTAAAAGTTGAATACTATGGGTCTCTCCAGCCTCTTAAGACCCTGGCAAACGTATCGGCCCCGGAGCCGCGATTGTTGGTAGTTGAGCCCTACGACAAGACCCAGATCGGTGCAGTGGAGAAAGCTATCCTCCTGGCAAACCTGGGCCTGTCCCCCAATAACGACGGCAACGTAATACGCTTACCGCTGCCCGAGCTCACTGAGGAGCGGCGTTCCGAATTGGTGAAGGTGGCCCATCAACTGGTGGAAGAGGGCAAAGTGACGGTGCGCAACATACGCCGGGACGCCAATAACGAACTCAAACAGCTGGCCAAGGAACATGATATCTCGGAGGATAACCTGCATCGGGCCATGGACAATTTCCAGGAATTGACGGATGGGCACATCGGGCTACTGGAAAAGATCCAAAGCGTTAAAGAGCAGGAGATTCTCAACGATTAACATGGTCGCAGCAAGAAATAAAAAGGGCGGGAAATTCCCCGCCCTTTTTATTTCTTGCTCAGGGGAAACCTAGCAGCGGGAATAGCCACAACTGGGACAAGTGATGCAGCCCGATTCGTGGATCACATTACCGCCGCAATGGGGACAGGTGGTCATGGTCCTCGAAGCCGCTTCATCGATGGCAAACCCGATTCCAGCCTGTTCCTCTGCGGGGTCATCATCCGATAGGGGCGCCGGCATCACGGCCTGCTCCGCCTCAGTATCGCTGGACAGGAGGGGGCGCCCCCAGGGACGCTTGTGCAAATAATCATCCAGGGCCTGCCCGATGGCGTCCGGAGTGGAAAGGACCAACCGGCCGCTCTCCCATATGGGGTTGGGCCCGCTGATTCCCTTTAGCTGCTTCACCACTGCTCCGGGATCGACATTGGATCGCAGAGCCAGGGATATGAGCCGGCTGATGGCTTCGGCCTGGGTCGAAGCCAACCCCCCTGCTTTCCCTATAGTGGTGAAAACTTCGCACAGCCCTTTATCGTCTTCATTGATCGTGATGTACAGATTGCCCTCACCGGTGCGGACCCGGCGGGTCATTCCGTAGGTAATTTCCTGCCGATGCCGAGGGTGAAGCCGTTTCATGGAGTCTGGAGTGCCCGTCGCTTTGGCTGGGGTGCGGATCGGAGTCTCCGGTGCGAGGGCCGGGTCCTTTTCCGTTTGCAGCGGCTCAGGTTCAGCGGTCACCTCTTTCTGCTCGGCATCGGTGGAATGATTGTCTTTGATATCGGAGATCAGAATCCCTTCCCGGGATCCTTCCCGGTAAACAGTAATGCCCTTGAGTCCTTCGCGATAGGCCCTCAAATAGACTTCGGCCACAGTATTTTCGTGAACGGTTTCCGGCAGGTTCACCGTGGACGAAATAGAACTGTCGATATACCGCTGGATGGTACTCTGCATTTTGACCCGGAAATAGGGATCGATATTATACGCGGTGACCACAAAAGGGGGCAGGTCCTGGTCGGACCCGAACAGGTTTTTGATCACCGGGTGAAAGACGGTGTACTCCCTGAAAGTATCACCGAAGTCTTCGTTCTGTTTAACCCGCCGGCGATAGGAGGTGGCGAAAATCGGTTCGATACCCGAGGTGACCTGGGCCACGATAGCTCCCGAGCCGGTGGGGGGTACGGTTAAAATTGTGACATTACGGATGCCGTTCTCCTGGATCCGCCCCTGGATATCGCCTGGAAGGCTCTGGACGAACTTGCTGCGGCTGTAGCCTTCCCACTGAAAATTATCAAAAGTCCCTTTTTCAATCGCCAGATCAATGGAGGTGTTATAGGACGTGTCCCGCATCTCGTGCATGATACCGTCAATCACCTTCAGGGCCTCATCGCTGTCGTATTTGATGCGCATCCGCACGAACATGTCCCCCAGTCCCAGGATTCCCAGCCCGATACGGCGGTCGTGCAGGGCGTTTTCCCGTTGGATCTCCAGCGCATGGCGATCGATATTGTAATCGATTACGTCATCTAAGAACCGGGCGGCTATCTGTACCGTCTCCTTGAACGGCTCCATCATGAACTGGCCTTCCTCATCCACGAACCGCTCCAGATTGATGCTACCCAAATTGCAGCAACCGCCATCGGGCAACGGCTGCTCGGCACAGGGATTGGTGGATACTAGCGGACTGCAGTACTCCCCATTATGGTAGTCGCGCATGGTGTCCCAGAAGATCAGTCCCGGCTCGGCGCTGTTGTGGGCGGACATGATGATCTGGTCCCATAATTCGCGGGCCTTGATGGTTTTATAAACCTGCTCATTCCACCGCAGGTCGAAATCCAGATCATCCTCCACAGCTGTCATGAATTCATGGGTTAACAGTACCGAAATATTGGAATAGCGCACCCGTTTCAGGTCACTCTTGATATGGATGAATTTCTCGATATCAGGGTGGTCCACGCGCAGCGTTTGCATGTTGGCGCCGCGCCGGCCGTGCTGGGCAATGGTATTGGTATTGACACTGAAAAGGTCCATGAATCCGGTGGGCCCGCACGATTCTCCGCCGGTGCCCTGGATAGGTGCTCCGGAGGGTCTGAGGATAGACAGGTCGTGGCCGCAGCCCCCGCCATATTTATAGGTCAGGGCCTCATCGATAATGCTTTGGTAAATCTGTTCAATGGAATCGCCCTTGATGGCCACAACGTAACAATTATTAAGGGTCGATTTGATGTCCTCCCGCCCGGCGCCATGCATTATCCGCCCCCCGGGAACGAATTTGAAGTCTTCCAGGATATGTAGGAACCGCTGTTCCCACTCGGCCCGCAGCTCATCCGTGCGCTCCACACCGGCGATGGCCCGGGCTTGCCGCGACCATAATTCCCACGGGCTCTGTTCCCCGGGCGCCAAGTACTTGTTCCGGATTACGTCCTTGGCGATCTCATCGTCCAGGTAGTAATTATCCAGGGTATAGTTGGTGGGAATCTCCTCCGCCGCGGTTTTAGGAGGCAGGGCGGCCTGGGCCATATCGGCCACCGTCTTTTCCGGCTCGTTGGCTACCGGCGGCGCTTCAAGGTTTTCGACGGGCAGAGGATCGGTGAAAGGAAATTCAATCGGGTCGGTCATTCAACACTCTCCTGATCGCGAGTTGGCAGTGCCTGTTAAGCGGTGTCGCGGTGGCAACGAAAATTGATCGCTTAAAAAAGTAAATATTGAGCTTAAAATCTGGTGCTCAATCTAGGCCCGGTGCGCAGTCAATTCAAGCAAAATGGTGGAATGGGGCACAATATGTTGTATAAAAATTTCGATCCTTACCATATATAGTTGGTTTTCTCCTGCCGGCGAAACTGCTAAGTATCTTGATTACGTGACGGGCGGGCCGCTAACTTAACGCCGCTTGACGCGGGTGTAGTTCAATGGTAGAACACCAGCTTCCCAAGCTGGTTACGAGAGTTCGATTCTCTTCACCCGCTCAACTTCAGGGCGGCCATCCTGGCTCCCCAGGCCGCTGCTCCGTCTTGGTAGCCGCTACCCAGCCTGATGGTAGGGCGCCTTATCAAGAGATAAAAGTGATAGACCCCGATCCGATTTAGTAGGGTTGGTAATGTATGGAGAGACAATATGCGCCGTTATAAACTGCCTACCAGCTTGGCCTTCCTCGGGTGGCTGGCGATAACCTGTGGGCCGCGGGCTGAATTGACTTCCGAAGCGGTGGATGGCTTGCTGGCCAAGTACATTACCGTAGACCTAACTGCCGATCTTAGTCATTTATCTGATTCACAGCGCCGTATGTTGCCGCTGCTGATCGAAGCCGCCCAGGCCATGGATGAAGTATTCTGGCTGCAGGCCTATGGTGATAAGGGAGCTTTGCTGGACGGTATTGATGACCCCGGCCTGCGACGCTTTGCCCTGATCAATTACGGCCCCTGGGATCGGTTGGCGGGGAATGAACCTTTCCTGCCCGGCGTGGCCTCAAAACCACCCGGAGCCAATTTCTATCCCGCAGATATGACCGCTGAGGAATTTCAAAATGCCTATCCCGGTTTACCGGAGCGCCATACCGCCTTGGCCAGCCTATATACCATGGTGCGTCGCACACCGGAGGGGGAGCTGATTGCCGTGCCCTATAGCGAGGCCTTTGCCGAGCAGTATGGCCGGGCAGCGGCTAAACTGCGAGAGGCGGCTGAGCTGGCGGAGGATACGGGGTTTCAACGTTATCTGACCCTCAGGGCGGAGGCGCTGCTCTCCGACAATTACCTGGCCAGCGATCTGGCCTGGATGGATATGAAGAATAACTTGATAGATATTGTCATCGGCCCCATCGAAACCTATGAGGATAAGCTGTTCGGCTACAAAGCTGCCAGTGAAGCTTATGTACTGATCAAGGATCGGGAATGGAGTGCCCGACTGGGGCGCTACGTCGCCATGCTCCCCGAGTTGCAACGGGGCCTGCCGGTGCCGCCGGAGTATAAAAGCGAACGCCCCGGCTCAGATTCGGATCTGAACGCCTATGATGTGATCTACTATGCCGGCGACTGTAATTCCGGCGCGAAGACTATCGCCATCAACCTGCCCAACGATGAGCAGGTGCAGCTTGAAAAGGGTACCCGCCGGTTGCAGCTGAAGAACACTATGCGGGCCAAATTCGACCGGATATTGCAACCGATCAGCGCCGTGCTCATCGACCCCCAGCAGAGGAGCCACATCACTTTCGAGGCCTTCTTCGCCAACACCATGTTCCACGAAGTGGCCCACGGCCTGGGGATCAAGAATACCATCGACGGCAGCGGAACGGTGCGGGCTGCCCTGAGGGACCGGGCCTCAGCCCTGGAGGAAGGCAAGGCCGATGTACTGGGATTGTACATGATTGCCGAGCTCCATCGGCAGGGCGAATTGGGCGATAGTGATCTGATGGATAATTATGTTACTTTCCTGGCCTCTATCTTCCGGTCAATCCGGTTCGGCGCCGCCAGTGCCCACGGCATCGCCAACACTATTCGCTTCAATTTTTTCAAGGAGCAGGGAGCATTCAGCCGGGACGACGCCACCGGCTTTTATCGGATTAGCAGGGGCCAGGTCAAGGCGGCCGTGGCGGCTCTATCGGAGCGGATTCTACGCTTCCAGGGCGACGGGGACTATCCGGGGGTAGTGGCCTTCGTGGAGCAGTATGGCCGGATCGGTCCGGTCCTACAGCAAGACCTGGATCGCCTGTCCACTGCCGGCATTCCCGTGGATATCGTTTTCCAGCAGGGGCCGGCAGTGCTGGGCCTGGATCCGTAGGCCTGCTGCGGTTGCGGACGTGATCTGCATCACTTCGTTAAGCTTTTGAGTTGCTTGAAGCCCGGCCAGCTATTAGTTTGCGGCGTAGAACAGGTAGGGGATGCCAGCCTGCCACCATTCTAGATTGACTGATTATTAGGGGTGATGATGTACTCGCTTAGACCAATTATTCGTCAGATTTCCGTTAGCACCATCTCAGGCCTGATGGGCCTGGCACTGCTGGCCGGCCCGGCCCGGCTGGGAGCTCAGGCCGAGACTATTTTCGCCGACGGAATGGGCATGACCCGTGATGCTGCTTTATCTGAGGCCAAGCGCAATGCCGTGGAGCAGGGGGTGGGCGTCATCCTGACCAGTGAGACCTCGGTCAAGAACTTCCAGGTGGAGCGAGACAAGATTCTGAGCAAAGCCAACGGTTTCGTCAAGACTTACAAGGAAATTTCCTCCAGCCAGGGACCGGATGGCCTATGGACAATACGGATCAGCGCTGAAATAACGGCCATCCTGGACGAATTGGTTAAGGACCAGCTGGCCCTCGATCTTTTGCTGTCCTGGGTGCGCCACCCGCGGTTCATGATAGTGATGGAAGAGTCGAATGGGGATGAAACAGGCTCTACGGTTGCTGAAACTGAAATCGGCCGGATTATGGGCTCGAAAGGTTTTGACATCGTCAGCGCGGCCCAAACCGATGCGCTCAAGTCGCGGAACGTGAACCTGGCGGAAATCCAGGGCGATCCGCTCGCGGCCGCCGGGATGGCCGCCGAGTTCGGGGCGGAGTATATCATCATGGGTAATGCCACCGCAAAGGCGGTCAGCCATCCCATGCTGGGTGCCCGGCTGTCGGGCCAGGCCAATATCAGCGCCAAGGTGGTGCGCGCCGACAATGCCCAGATTATCGCCCAGGAGACATTCCACGGCAAGTCCACCCATATCGATGGTACTACCGCCGGGGTGAATGCTCTTAAAAAGGCCGCCGGTAAACTGGCCGATTATCTGCTGGCTGAAACGGTGCGCCGCTGGAGCCTGGAACAGTCCAATGCCCGGGTGCTGACCCTGAAGATTTCCGGTCTTACTTATCAATCCCGGCGCCAGGTGCTGGACTTTCTTAACGGTGGCATCGAAGGGATTCGGTCCATTGACCAGCGCAGCTTCGCAGCCGGCGTAGTAACCCTGGCGGTGGAGTTCACCGGTTCCAATGAGGACCTGGGTATGGTCCTGGACGGCCACGATCTGGGCGCTTTCGTGCTCTAT
>JADFMC010000050.1 GCA_022564085.1 Fidelibacterota bacterium
TGCACCGCCAGGTCATTTGCCAGATTAAGGGCGGCCGGCGCCGAGCCACCCCGCCGCAAGGCATCGTAGGCCAGGGTGATGCAAGGGAATTTTTCTAAATCCGGCTCCTCAAAGGTCAATTCCCCGATGGCAGCCAGATCCAGCCGGGGCCAATCCGCCGGACGGTGGTCCGGGTAGGCCAAAGCATACTGGATGGGAATTTTCATATCAGGCACACCCAGCTGAGCCTTTATGGAACCGTCGACAAACTCCACCATACTGTGAATGATCGACTGTGGATGAATCACAATATCGATCCGCTCCGGAGGCATATCGTATAGCCAGCGGGCTTCGATCACCTCAAGCCCCTTGTTCATCATGGTGGCCGAATCGATGGTAACCTTAGGCCCCATATCCCAGTTGGGATGGCGCAGCGCTTGTTCCCGGGTAACCTGGGACATGTCTTCCAGGGGCCAGGTACGAAACGGCCCACCGGAACCTGTGAGCACCAGCCGTCGTATTTGGGACCGGTCCTCGCCCGCCAGGCACTGCCAGATGGCCGAGTGCTCGCTGTCAATGGGCAATAGCTTGGCCCCCTTTTCCTGTTGCAGGGCGGTTATCAGGGCCCCGGCCATTACCAGGCTTTCCTTGTTGGAAAGAGCCACATCCACGCCAGCCTCCAGAGCCGCCATGGTAGGGGCCATCCCGCCGCCGCCCACCAACCCATTGAGGCACAGGTCGATATCGTCCCGACCGGCGATTTCCAGCAGGCCGGATCGACCGGTATGTATCGCTATCCCGGAGCCTGCCAACAGACGGCGCAGCTCATCGGCGCCCGTAGGATCTGCCAAGGCCACCGCCTCTACCTGGAACTGCCGGGCCTGGTGGGCCAGGAGCTCTATGTTACGGTTGGCGGTGAGGGCTACTACCCGGAATTCTCCGGGAAGATTCTCCACCACCTCCAGGGTTTGGGTGCCTATGGAGCCGGTGGAACCTAAAATCGTCAGTGCCCGCATCAGATGGCCAGGCTCAATTGAGCCCCTCCCGATATGAATTTGGGGTGCACGATAACCCGGCCGGCCAGGTGGAAAGTAGGCCCAATTTTCCAAGTTGCCGCCAGGATCAAAGTATTCAAGCTTGCTTTTAGTTTGCCGCCCACCTTATCAACTTGAAATTCAGCATTGGGGAACATAGAATAACTTAAAACCGCTAGACCCCCACTAATGTTCCAGATTCCCATATCCAGATTGTAGATCCATTGCAGCTCGTTCCATTTAAGGATGTAGGCCGCCAAACCGTCTATCCGTCCCTGGACCAGAATAAACTCAGGGATTGCCGCGCCAATGATCAACGCTTCAGGCAGGTAGCGTAACCCGATTCGACGCAACAATAGCAACTGCTCCTGGAAATGACCAGAGCCCAGGCCGCCCAGTAATGCCAGATTGGGAGACAACCACCACTGGAGCCCTAAGAATGGCAATATCACCAGATCAGACTCTTCGCCTTCAGCACGGATTACTGTCGGGAACAGGGTTGCTGAGAGCGGGCCAAACTGCGTCAACGGTAACGGAGCAGGGATGCTGGCCGCGGTGACCGTGCGGGCCAGGTCGAGAAAATCAAGATCTGTCGGTGGCGCCAGAGCGGGTAGAGGTTTGACCGGCGCCATAACCAGGATGATCGCCCAGGCAGGCAGGGACTTAAATAAGGCCACGGGTGCTGTCCTCAATGAAAGCGAGAACGGTTTTGACTTCCGGTGTAGGCTCCATATCGTTTTTGATTATCTCCACGGCTTGTGGCAGATTATAAGTCGACCGGTAGATTAATTTATAGAGCCGCTTCAAGGTTCTTCGAGTTTCGGCCGTGAAACCCAGCCGGCGAAGTCCCACTGAATTTATCCCTGTATAATGCAGCGGATTCCCCGAGGCCAGAATATAGGGGGGCACATCCTGGACCAACCGGTAGCCGCCGCCAATAAAGGTATGGGTCCCAATATGGCAGAACTGGTGCACCGGGGTTCCGGCGCCGATGGAGGCGTGGTCATGAATATGTACGTAGCCGCCCAGATTGACGCTGTTGGCGACGATCACATGATCCCCGATAATGGAATCGTGCCCCACATGGACATAGGCCATCAATAGGGTTTGGGAGCCGATGACGGTGCCCGGCTCCCCAGACTTGGTGCCCCGGCCTATCGTCACAAATTCGCGAATTGTGGTGTTATCGCCAATCACCAGCCTGGTGTCAGCGCCATCGTATTTCAGGTCCTGGGGAATGCCGCCCACCACTGCTCCTTGGAAAATCCGGCAGTGCGAGCCGACGGTAGTGCCATAGAGTACACTGGCATGACTCATTATTACAGTGTGGTCACCGATTTTTGTGCCGCCCTCAATCACGGCGAAGGGACCAACCTGCACCTCCCGTCCCAAATCGGCTTGAGGATCTATGATGGCGGTAGGGTGTATTTGGGCGGGAATTACTATTCTCCGCGCCCTACTATGGAGATCAAAAATTTACTTTCAGCTACCAGCACACCATCAACAAAGGCTTTCCCTGAGAATCGGCAGGTGTTCATCCGCATTTTGATCAATTCGATTTCCAGTATGATCTGATCTCCAGGGGTAACGGCCCGGCGGAAGCGGGCACTATCCACGCCGGAGAAATAGACCAATTTAGTGGCCGGGTTGTCAACGGTATTGAGCAAGAGGAAGCCGCCGGCTTGAGCCATGGATTCCAAGATCAACACGCCCGGCATGACCGGCTGGCCGGGGAAATGCCCCAGGAACTGCGCCTCATTGGCGGTAACGTTTTTCACTGCGATTACTCGTTTGCCCGGTTCAATTTCAAGCACCCGGTCGATCATTAGCATGGGATATTTCTGTGGCAGGATATCGGCAATCGCCCGGGCGTCAAACTTGACCTTCCCGCTGATGCTCTTCTCCAGCTGCTGGCGCATCCGTTTACCGTAGACCTGTTTGAGCTTCTTAACCAGCTCCACATTGGAAGCATGCCCGCTACGGGTGGCAACCACATGGCCACGGATAGGCATGCCCAACAGCGCCAGGTCCCCGATGAGATCGGCGATCTTATGACGCACCGCCTCGTTCTCGAAGCGCAGCTCCTGGCCCTTGAGCAGCCCGTTTTCACCAGCCACCAGTTCTCCATCGATATTGAACAATTGCTTTAAGTGTTCCATTTCGGACGGTTCAATGGGCCGGTCGACAAACACCATGGCATTATCCATGGAGCCACCCCGAATCAGACCCTGTTCCTTGAGGTGGGCCACCTCGCTGAGCAGGCAGAAGGTGCGGGCGGGGGCAATCCGCTCCACGAAATCCTCATCCATGCTATGGACCGACATCAGCTGGGTGCCCAATATGGTATGCTGCCGGTAATCCATCATGAAGGTGATGCTGAACTCGTCCGACGGCAGTACATGCATATCTATTCCCTGGGAGGGATCTGAATAGGACACCGGTGTATCGATCACCAATACTTGCCGGTTGGCGCTCTGTTCCACCGTACCAGCCTCCAGCAGTACATCCACGAAGGGGCGCACTGAGCCGTCCATCACCGGCGGTTCTTTAGCTGAAATTTCAATCAGGATATTATCGATCCCCAGGCCGCTCACCGCCGACAGGATGTGCTCCACCGTGTAAACTTGAGTCCCATTGAAAGATAGGGAGGTTCCCCGCGAAATATCACCCACGTGATCGATGATGGCGGGGATGGTGGGACAACCCTCCAAGTCAATGCGGCTGAATCGGATCCCGGTGTTGATATCGGCCGGCTTGAAAGTGGCGGTACAATCTTCCCCGGTGTGCAGTCCCACCCCGCTGATGGACACTTCTTTTATTATCGTCCGCTGAAAACCCGGCATTCAGTTTCCTTCACCTTCGACCTGTTTTTCGTGCTGTTCCTGGCGGTTCTCCAGCGCCCGCACTCGCTTAACCAGCTCGGGCAGCTGCCCTGCCGCTGTCACTTGCCGCAACCAATCAGGGTGCTCTACCGCCGGATCACCGGCATATACCTTACCGCCTTCCAACGATTGCCGTACCCCGGCCTTGCCGGCCACTATGGCCCGGTCACCGATTGTCAGATGATCGGCCACCCCGACTTGGGCGGCCAGGATAACATGGTCACCAATGGTTGTTGAGCCGGCTATTCCGGTCTCGCCAGACAGCAGGCAACCCCGGCCGATCTGCACGTTATGGGCGATCTGCACCAAGTTATCAATCTTGGTTCCAGTGCCGATCACCGTGTCGCCGAGGGTGCCCCGGTCGATAGTGCAATTGGCGCCGATTTCCACCTGGTCACCGATGATCACCCGCCCCAGATGAATTATTTTCAAGGGTGGATCTTCTTCCATCACATATCCGAATCCGTCAGTCCCGATGACCGTGCCGGAGTTGATAATCACATCTTCCCCAATAACGGTACGGTTGTATAGCACCACCTGGGGAGCAAGCCTGGTGCGGCTGCCGATCTGCACCTCATCGCCGATTACGCATCCGGCCTGCAGCCAGACCCCATCACCCAGCTGGGCCCGGTCACCGACCACCACGTATGGTCCCAGGCAGACCTTCCGGCCCAGTTGGACACCGGCCCCGATGAGCGCAGTGGGATGTACCCCCGGCTCAGCTGATTCCGGTGGATATAGATAGGCCAACGCCAGCGCGAAACCGCGCTTGGGATTGTCCATTCGGATGGCAGGCTTGCCATGACTATCCGCCTCAGATTGTACGATTACCGCGCTTACCGCTGAGCCAGCCAGGTGTCCGGCATAGCGCGGGTCCGCCAGGAAAGTAATCCCGCCGGGACGACCTTCTTTAATATCGCAGGCGTGGGTAATCTCTATTGATCCGTCCCCCTCCAGTTGCCCCTGGACATGGGCGGCGATTTCAGCCAGCGTTGGCAAATTAGTTTGCTTTAATTTTGCGTAGCGCGACGCAGTTCCGTTACCACATCGGCGGTTAGATCATAGGCTGGCAGGGCATACACCAGTGCTCCGCCCGCGGCGTCAATGATAAAATCATAACCCCGCTCGGCTCCCACGGACTTGACCGCCCCATCGATCTTCTCGAGAATGGGGGCCATCAGGGTAGCCTGGTAGCGATACAAATCGCCCTCCGGACCGAACTTGGATTGTTGGAATTCCTGAGTAGTCCGAACCAGGGTCTGCAGCTCCTGTTCCTTCTCACGAATTTTGTCATTGCTGAGCAGCAATCGCTGACGTTCAAACTCCCGTTGGAGCGAATCCAGCCGCTCCACGTAACTGGTGTATTGGGCTTGGAGACGGCGGGTCTCCTTTTCCAACTTTGCCTGAGCATCCCTGACTTCCTCGAACTCCTGCATGATACGGTTGGAGTCGATGTAGCCAATTTTCAGCTGCCCCAGCAGATACCCGGGTAGACTGATGGCAACCCCCAGTAAAATAATCTTGGTGATGCGTATGCTCACTTTGTCCCCTTTCCGGCTTAGAACGGTTGCCCAAAAATGAAATGCA
This sequence comes from Fidelibacterota bacterium, assembly GCA_022564085.1. Taxonomy (GTDB): domain Bacteria; phylum Fidelibacterota; class Marinisomatia; order SCGC-AAA003-L08; family TS1B11; genus JACZSB01. Next base: position 5,483 of record JADFMC010000050.1, read on the forward strand.
TTTCCCAGCCTCGCGGGCCGGGCTCCCGATCGGCGTCGACCGAATCGAATCCATAGCCCATATCAAGGCCCAACATCCCCAGCATGGGCATGAACATTCGGACCCCGACCCCTGCGGAGCGCTTCAGTTTAAAGGGGTCCACATAGCTGAAGTCCAGCCAACTATTGCCAAGATCCATGAATACGAGCCCATAAATAGTTGGGTTCTCCGATAGCGATAAACGCAACTCCGCCGAATATTTGAACAGGGCGGTAGCGCCCAACGGCCGGGTAGTGTAAGGTCCCACCGTATTGTCCCGGTAGCCCCGCAGCATTTCGCCAAACGGGATACCGGTGCCACCCAGATAAAACTTTTCCTCCGGAGGCAATATGGACCGGCTGTCAGGGTCACGTATTTGCTTAATCAGGCCCAGCTTGGAACTCTGGAAAAATACCAGTTTTGATGATAGCAGGGGCACATACCAGCGCATTGTAAAAACGTGTTTGTGAAAGTCCTCGTGGCCTCCCAAGATCATACCTGAAAGTGTCGACACCAGGCTCATTTCGGAACCGGAAGTGGGGAATTCCGGTCGATTGCGGCTGTCTCTGGTAATGGACTGAGTAAGAGAAATTCCCACAGTTGAGACGTAACTCTGCCCGTCGCTGGTTGGCTGGATATATTTATCAGGAACGCCCAAGAAGTCTTGCAGACTTGCCTGATCCCCGACGTAGCGTCTTTCCGACCCCCGAAATATCCATGAACCGCGGAAGTAAGAGTCAGGCCAACGGAACCGGCGTCCCCAGCGTGCCGAACCACCCCGCTGGATGATATCAAACGGTAAATAAAGTGTGCTGGAGCCACCCCGCTCTGAATAGAACAGTGACAGTCCAACCAGGTTTGGGGTGTTGAACAGCCAGGGATTCACCAGGCCCAGGGAGATAGATTGATACGCCCCCTGGCTACGTTGGGAGCCTGCGCCGAATGGGTTGAAGTTGGCGCCACGGTTATAGCTCAGGTTTAGCTGTTGACCGGTGCCCGCCAGATTCATGAACTCGAGGCCGCCCCCACCGATCATGCCGTATTGCTCGGTGTAGCCGATGGATAGGTTGGCCCGTTCGGTGGAGCGCTCGGTTACCTTGATGCTCAGGTCCACCTCATCCTCATCCACGGGCAGGACATTGGGCTCCACGTTATCGAAAAAGTTCAGGATCCAGACATCCCGCTGGCTGCGACCCAGCTTCTCATAGCTGAAAATATCGCCGGGATGGATGCGCAGTTCCCGCCTTACCACGTAGTCCCGGGTCTTGTCATTGCCCGTGATGTTGATATAACGGACAGCTACTTTCTGATTCTCGACAATGGAAAATACCACATCGATTGAATCTTTGCCCACGGGATATTCCACCGGCTCTACCCGGGAGTATAAGTACCCCTCATCCATATATACCGGGTGCACCCGCTGTGAAACCGCGATTTCGAACCGCTCCTTATTATACAAGTCGCCCTTTTTAAAACCCAGCGCCCGTTCCAGCTCCTCGTCTGTGTGTAGAGTATTGCCCTCCCAGGTGAAATTTCTATAGTAATACTGGACGCCCTCATAGATATCGATTACCAGCTCCAGTCCCTTGCCGTTCGGAGTAGCAATCACCGTATCTTTCAACACCCGTCCATCCCGATAACCGTGGTCGTGATAGAAGGCCTCAATATTGAATAGATCCTCCCGGAATTTGTCCCGGTCTAAAGGGCTGCGCCAGAAGGTGTACCAGTGCCAGCTTTTAGTTTCCTTCAATTGCCGCCGCAGGCGAAAATCTGAAAAGGCCTCGTTGCCATTAAAATGGACCCGCCTCAATTTGACCTTTTTATTCTCGGTGATTGATATCACCAAAACCCGTCCATGGGTCCTCAGGCCCGGTTCCTGATCTGTTGCAATCTCCACATTGAGATAACCGTCGTCGTGGTATAATCGCTTGATTTTACGTACCGCCTCGGAAACGGCATAATCGGTCAGAATTTGGGGCGGCCGTAGCTCAATCTCGTCTTCGATTTTGTTCTTACTGATTTTTCGATTGCCCTTGAATTCTATTTTTTCCAGGGAAGGGTATTCTTGCACCACAATGCGCATAATAACCCCGGAATCGGTCTCCGCCTCCTGATAGATCTGGATATCCCCAAAAAATCCCAGTTCCCAAAGCCTTTGAATGCCACGCTGAACATCTAGGGCGGTCACCGACCGGCCAGGATACAGTTTGCTGGTACTGCGGATCACTCCCGCCGAGGCCCGATCATTGCCTTCCACCAGCACCTGGGCCAACTCCAGGGTGGGCAGTGCTTGAGCCCCCGCTAAAACCGGAAGCAACAGGACCGGAAAGAGTAAATATATCTGAGGTAGTTTCACTAGGTATTAACTGTTGAATGAACCTGTTCGCTGATCAGGCCAAAACGACGTTCCCGCTGTTGATAAAGCTCGATGGTATGGTATAGTTCCCGCCGGCGGAAATCGGGCCACATGGCATCAGTGCTGATCAGTTCGGAATAAGCGGATTGCCAGATCAAGAAATTGCTTAGCCGTGTTTCGCCACCGGTGCGGACGATCAGGTCGGGATCAGGCAGTCCGGCAGTGTACAGATAATCGGAAAACAGCTCTTCCGTAACTTGCTCGGGTGTCAGGTTGCCGGCCAGCCCAGCCTTCAGCAACCGCTGGATGGCCGTCAATATTTCCTGCCGCCCGCCATAACTTAAAGCCAAGTTGAGATTTAATCCATTATTGGCGGCGGTCTGTTCCATGGCACTGTGAAATTCCTGTTGGGCTATTTCCGGTAAATCATCCAGCCGCCCAATGGCAGTCAAACGGACATTATTGTCCATGAGCTCCCGTACCTCGGCTCGGATGGTGGAGACCAATAGGCGCATCAGCGCATTTACTTCCGAGCGTGGTCTTTTCCAATTATCAGAGCTGAAAGTGTACAGGGTAAGTACATCGATTCCCAGTTCACCGCAGGCCCGGGTAATCTCCCGGACCGATACCACCCCCTCCTTGTGTCCCGCCACCCGAGGCAAACCCTTGTTCTGAGCCCAACGGCCATTTCCATCCATAATGATCGCCAGGTGGGTGGGTAGATCGCCATTGGCGATGATACGCTCCTGAATTTCTATAAGAGCTTCAGTATTCATCTAAGATATTCAAGTTAATTTAAATTTCACCCTGATACAAGGCAACCTAAGCCTCTCGTTCAGGCAGGCCCTTAGGTTACTCTGCTACGGCGGGTATGCGATGATCCGCTGCTGTTTCCCAAAGTCCCTCCATTACAGCTGCGGCGATTTGCTTGAATTCGTGAGTCACCGGCGTGTCCGGATAGCTGAGCACGTACGGTTTCCCGGAGTCCGATGCAATCACCAGCTCCGGGGACAGCGGTATCCGGCCCAACAGGGGTACTTGTAGTCGCTCACTTTCTTCCTGTCCTCCACCGCTGCGAAAAATCGGCACATCGGCTTGGAATATACCTTGGTCATCGGCGACCAGTTGGTCAATCTCACCCAGTCCGGAGAACTCTATTTTAGCTCCGGGCACTAGCTCTCCGGCGGCGTCACGCACCACCCCTCGCAGCGGCAGTCCAGACATATTCTCAATCACTCCCAGTACCCGGGTGTTGACGGTGGCGAACATGTCGGCCCCCTTGCGCACATCCAATAGAGCCAGCTGCTGTGGCGTGGTGACGATTACGGCGCCACTGAGGGCCACCTGTTGCACCAAGGTCAGTTGGATATCACCGGTGCCCGGGGGCAGATCGAGCACCAAGTAGTCCAACTCGCCCCAGTCCACATCCGTGAAGAACTGCGGGGTCATTTTTGCCACCATGGGACCACGCCAAATAGTCGGGGCTTGATTACCGCTGATCAGGCCGAATGACATGACCTTCATACCGTATCGTTGCAACGGGATGATATGCTGTTTCTCATTGATCTGTGGCCGATCAGTAACGCCCATGATCAGGGGCAGGCTCGGCCCGTAGATGTCCAGATCCAGGATGCCCACGCTGGCCCCGGTGAGCGATAAGGCGGCAGCCATATTAACCGCTACGGTGGATTTGCCCACCCCGCCTTTACCACTGGCTACCGCAATGGTGAATTTTACCCCCGGGATACTAGAGGCTTGCTGCCCCGGACCTTGTTGGGCCTGTTCACGGCCACTAGGTTTAGGAGCATTAATAGTCACCTCGACCTCGCCAGCCTTCAACTGCTCAATCAAGGCACTCTTTACCGCCTGGGACAGCTTGGCTTTTTGGTCTTCATTAGTTGTGGCCGCTTCGAGAGTCACCTGAATGCTATCCCCGGTGACGGCGACTTCGGAAACCATCCCAAAAGAGACAATATCTCTGCTGAAACCGGGGTAG
>JADFMC010000368.1 GCA_022564085.1 Fidelibacterota bacterium
GATGACGGCCTTTTCATCATTCGCAACAAGATGAACTGATGGCCGCGGTCCCGGTTTCCGGGAGGCGCCCGGGCCCGGCCGCCGACCCCACGCCCGGCGCCGTCTTCCCCGAGGATGGCGGCTAGAGCAAATCCCGAGCAAATGGAATCGTTTGCGACGACGTATTTGCGTAATATCAACGAGTTAGGGTATTTCCGGTGAACCTAAGTGAACCGGAAATGCCCTAGAACTTATAGCCGTACCTTATGCCGGCGTTTTCCAGGCCTTCGTTGGTGTCGCAGAGCTTGGCGTTGGAGATGTGATCCAGGATCAGGTCGAGGGAGTGGTGATCGTCGAACCGCCACCCGGTGTTGATGGAGAGCCGGAAAAGCGGATTGCAGCCGAGTTCCTTTTCGTCGAGCGCCCCCGTCCCTTGATTGGTCGCGCCGTTGTGATAGGCGCCGCCCAGGCTCCAGCCGACGAACATATTCTTCCACACCGGTTTTTCCCACACCAGGCCGAGCCAAAACGAGCTGGTGTTGCCCGACGTATTGATATTGGCGCCGATATTGGGATAGGGCGACCAGATGACGCCGAGGAAATCCGGCGACCGGAAACGCAGCTCGAACTGGGCGTCGACCCCTTTTTCCTTGTTGGAACTGAACGGTCCCTGGTCGTGGGCCAGCACGCCGACGCGGAATTCCGAGAGGATGCCGCCGGCGCCCTTGGTCTTGCCCCGGGCCCTGGACGGAAGCGGGGCCTGGGCCAGAGCCTGAGCCTGGACCCTGGTCCTGGCCCTGGCCTTGGCCCTGGCCTTGGCCTTGGTCTTCCTGGTATGGGGCGGCGCGGAAATCTATGTGGCGGCTACCCTCCTGGCGCCCCAGCTGGGGATGCCGGTAAAGGCCCTGATCCTGATCATCAGCCTGGTGGTGGGGGCCTATGCCACCCTGGGAGGATTCCGGGCCGTGGTAGCCACCGACAAGTTGCAGTACGTCATCGTGGCCCTTTATATCCTCGCAATGGGTTGGCTGGCCATCAAAGGGCTGGGCAGCCTGGACAGCGGGCTTCCCCCGGCCGGCCTCGTCGGTACCAAGTCCGGCGTAGGCTGGACCCGGATACTATCCCCCGGTGTGATCACCATCCTGGTCACTTTCGTCGCCTATCTGCCCGGATGGCTGTTTGAAACCGACCTGTGGATACGGGTCCAGGCAGCAAAAGATGATGCTGCGGCCCGGAGAGGTCTCGCCCTGGCGGGGATAAACGCTTTTCTGTTTGTAGGGCTGCTGCCCATGTTGATTGGCGTGGCTGCCCTGGGGCTCTTTCCGCTGGAAAGCGGATTATATCCGGCGGCGGTGGGTTTCGAGGGCGACGCTATTTTCGCCGCCCTGGTGGCTGGCTATGCTCCCGGCTGGCTGGCCGGGCTGGTGGCGGTGGGACTGGTGGCCGCTGCCATGAGCACCATCGATACCTGCGCCAACGTTGTGGCTCTGAGCGTAGCCTACGACCTGTTGGAGGTTAACCGGCGGCGGAGTGGCCGGCAATGGTCACGCCTAAGCACGGCCGGGGCCGTTGCGGCGGCCTGCATCTTCGCCCTGAATACCGATTCCCTCTGGGACATTTTCTACCTCTCTTCCGGCGTATTGACAGCAGCCGTGGCCTTCCCCGTGGCGGCCGTCTTTCTACCCGGGGTCAACCCCCGGGGGCTAGTGTGGTCTTCCAGGGCCGGACTGGTAGGAATTATTCTGGCCTATTTCCTGGAAACACGCGGTTTCCTGGCCGCATGGGAGCCGGCCGGGCTGGCCGCTACGGGACTGGGCTTTATTCTCTGGGGCATCCTGGCGGCAGCGATTGGGTACCTGCTGGGAACCCTATATAAATAGGTGCGGTGTGCACGCATTCCTGATTACCTTGCCAACCTATTTATGCCGATGGCTGCCGTCCGGGTCGCCATCCCCGTTAGACGTTTACCGGCCTGGTCACGAGCATATCTTCTGATTTACGAAGGGCGGTCCGATGAATGAAGTCATAGTGCGGGTGATTGATCTGCACCTCATGCGCTGGGTTGATGGGGCGCCGCGTTATCTTCTGCTGCAGCGCTCCACCGGGCAGTTGTACGAGGGGCTGTGGCAGGGTGC
>JADFMC010000051.1 GCA_022564085.1 Fidelibacterota bacterium
ATAATCCGCTTGATGGTCGGGGCTCCGCAAGTCGGTGAAGCTCAGATCGGTGTGCAGCGTGGCGGCCCCCGGTGACAGCAGGCCGATTTCCCCGTAAGCAAGATAGCGGCGAGGCCCGGCCAAATCGATGGGGGTGAACTGCCAGCCGCCAGCCACGGCCGAAGCGGGTAACAGCACGGGCCGGGCCGGATCGCTGATGTCCACGACCAACGGCGAGCCGCTGAAATCGCTCAGGGCGATATTGACGGCTCCCGCCATTGCCGGGGTCAGGAAGGCCAGCCGGTCATCCGCCGCCTTCAGGTCCAGTCCGTATTCCAATTCGGCCCAGTCAATCCAGATTTCATCCCGCGAATCGGCGGATAGATTGGCAAGTATCAGGATGTTTTGTCCGTTACGGCCAATCCGGCCTGCAGGCAGGGAAAGGATTCGATCACCGAATGCCGACCAGCTGCCGGACTGCCAGGTGGGCATATCGTTGAAGGTCACCTGCAACCGGTGAGTAGTTTTTGAACCCCCGCGCACCCGCACCCGCAAGTAAGTCGTGTCGTTTGCACGCAGGCCGGGGGTGTCGAGCAATATGGTAAAAGGGGCTCCGGGCTTAAGTGTCGTCTGGTGCCAGACCGGCCCGGATTCAAAGCCGTTAAAGATATCCACTTCGTGGCGATAAAGGGCGCGACCCTGGGAGATTATATCGTCATTTTCTATAAATGTGTACCCGGCTTCAAGGGAAATACCGGCACTATCACCGCCGGTGTCCGGCACATACAGCCAGACGAAGGCGGTATCGGTGTAAGGATTCTGGGTATACACCAGATTCCCAGCTGACAGGTCCACCCCCCGGGGCCCCTGGGCGTAGAAGACCAAGTCGTCCCCCGCGTCCAGACTACCATCGTTACCGTCCCGCACTTGCCTGGGTACCTCCACCAGGTTTTCCTGGAGGGGGGCGCCTATCTGATCGGGCAACGGCCGTCCCAGGTTCACCGGGGCGAACAGCCTGAGCGCGGGAGGATCGATGGCAGCCAGGTCCAGGCCGGCGTTGGAGAGATAGGAACCGGTCAGGCGATACAGTCCATCCCTGGTGATAGGAATTTTCAGCCAGCTGCCGGCGGTGGGGAGCGCGGTGGCACTCTTGCGCAGGCCGGGGCGTGACCGGGGCGCCGGCGCCAGGAAACTATTGGCTACCTGGTTTGGTCCCCTGGCCGTGCGCTTGTGGCGCACCGCGTCCTCCGGCCGATGGCGGATACTCACTTCCAGCACGCCCCCCCGGAGCACCTGCAGTCCGCCGGCCACTACCCGCCAGGGGTTCACATCCAGAAATACCACCCGGATAGAGCCCCAAACCTGCGGCGAATGGAGCCTGATCAAGGGGGGCAGAGCAGGGGGCGGTTCAGCCCCGGCCACAGTTTCCCACACCGGGGCCGTAAGCCGGGCTGTCACCCGGCCGGTATCGGCGGCGGAGATTATAAAGCGGAAGATGTCCAGCCGGCGGTCCTGCAACCAAATTGTGGCGTTGGCGGAGCTGAGGGTAAATTCCCGGCCGGCCTCAATCCGCACTCGGGCGTCCGGGGATGAGAGCGGCCATTGCAGCTGTTCCACGTTGTCAGGGGCCGCCAGGACAGCCTGTCCCACCAATAACAGTGCAAAGGTCAAGTGATGGCAGCGTGACATGGCGCTGAATTTACTGGATCAGAAACCTTAGGGATGCGTTTTTTGGAGACCTGCTGTGCCGACCGTAGTTTGTACGGCGTTTCACCTCCGAATGTTTCAGGACAGAGATTTATATTTGCCAGGAATGATTTTGGTAACCGGCCCCGGTTGAGACACGGGCCGGGCGACTGGGGCATACCTCACCCCTTTACTCCGTAAAGCCCCTCTCCACACGCGGAGAGGGGGACGGCCGCCCCGCTTCCAGCGGGGTTCCAGGACGGGGGTGAGGTTATCACTCCCGGCTACCCACTATTGCCCACCCGTGTAGCGGGGATCGCCGGCGATTTATAATAGACCCAGACCGGGGCTTGCCTAACAATCAAAACAAATTCTAACTTTCATAGCTATAGGCGAATGTGTATACCGGTTTTGGCCCACCCTCGGCTCAATGGTTATTTTGATTTTCCAGTGCGAGGGTCACATCGAGATCGCGGGCAATATGGCATTGTTTAGCACACTTGAGATAGAATGATATAAGGAGATAGGCATTGGCGGTTAAATTAAGGTTGAAACGAATGGGACGGTCCAAGCGTCCATTTTATCGGCTGGTGGCCATGGATTCCCGTACCCGGCGGGATGGAGCGGAGATCGAACGGCTGGGATGGTATGATCCTCTGGAGACCAGCGGCCAAAAGTTCAGCTATAATGAGGACCGGATCTATTATTGGCTGGGCACGGGAGCCCAACCGACCGATACCGTCAAGAACCTATTTTCCCAGTCGGGAATTTCCCTGAAGTGGCATTTGAAGCGCACAGGCAAGAGCGCCGAGGAGATAGAAGCTGCCGTCCGGGAATGGGAATCGGGGCAGGTCATGCGCCAGCGCCGATTAGAGGCGCTGGAAGTACAACGGCGGCAAGTGGCAAAGCCGGCAGCGAAAGAGAAGGCAGAGGCTAAGGCAGAGCCGGTAGCGGAGGAGCAGGCTGAGGCTAAGGCTGAGGCCAAGGCAGAGCCGGCAGCGGAGGAGCAGGTTGAGGCTAAGGCAGAGGCCAAGGCAGAGGCCAAGGCCGAGCCGGTGGCGGAGGAGCAAGCTGAGGCTAAGGCGGAGGCCAAGGCAGAGCCGGTGGCTGAGGCGCAGGCTGAGGCTAAGGCGGAGGCCAAGGCAGAGCCGGTGGCTGAGGAGCAGGCTGAGGCTAAGGCGGAGGCCAAGGCGGAGCCGGCAGCCGGTGAAAAGTCTAAGGCTAAAACAGCCGCCAAGAAAATGCCCGCTGCTAAAACCGAGGCTAAAGCCAAGGCAGGGGCAAAAACCAAGAAACCGGCGACCAAGTCCAGCGGGAGCGCCGTGGCTACCAAGTCGGCCGCCAAGAAAAAGCCCGCCGCCAAGGGTTAGCACCCGGTTTCAGTCAGGCGGCCGGACAGCGATGCCCGGTAAGCAGCACTATATAACAGTTGGCCGGGTAGCCCGCGGGCAGGGCCTGGAGGGTGAAGTGAGATTCCGGGCCTATATTCGCCAGCCGGGAATACTGGAGCAGCTCCATCGCATTTTGCTGCAGTTCCCCGACGGTCGTGAGAAAGAATTTAATGTGCGCCGCACGCGGCAGCAGGGGAAACAGGTGCTGTTGCTCTTTGAAGGCATTACCGATCGCACTGCCGCCGATGCGTTGACTGGGGCCCGGTTGCTGGCAGCTCGCAGTGACCTGCCTCAGTTGCCCGCCGGCGAGTATTACCCGGGCGAACTGGAGGGTTATACGGTGGTTGCCCTGGACGGGGAGGTGATCGGACCCGTTGAGGAGGTCTGGCAATTGCCGGCCAGCGACGTGCTGCGGGTGGACCACCATGGCCGGGAGGCGCTGATACCGGTGGTGGAATCGATTATAGTGCGGGTTGAACATGACAGCCGGCGAATACTGATCAATATGCTGGAAGGATTGTTGGATTGATCCTGCGGATCGACATCCTGACCCCCTTTCCCCAGGTGGTGGAGGCCGTGGTGGGCTCCAGTATTCTGGGGCGAGCCACCAGCAAGGGCCTGGTGACCTACCGGCTGCACAACCTGTTCGACCACGCCGATCCGCCGCACCACAGGATTGATGACGAGCCGTTCGGCGGCGGGGCCGGCATGATACTGAAACCGGAGCCGGTTTTCCGGGCCTATGATGCGGCCTTGAAGGAGGCTGGTTCGGCCGATGCGCCGGCGGTGGTGTTTCCGACGCCCGACGGAGAACCTTTTACGCAAAAGGTAGCTGCCCAGCTGGCGGATCGGGACCACCTGCTGTTTATCTGTGGGCACTACAAGGGGATCGATCAGAGGATCCGTGACCGGCTGGTTACCCACGAGTATTCGGTGGGGGATTTTGTGGTTACCGGGGGCGAGCTGCCGGCCCTGCTGATGGTGGACGCGGTGATCAGGCTGCGGCCAGGCGTGCTAAATTCGCTGGAATCGGCTGAGACCGATTCGTTCAGCAGCAGCTTGCTGGATGGCCCCCATTACACCCGCCCCCGAAAGTACCGTGGGCTGGACGTACCGGGGGTGCTGCTGTCAGGCGATCACGGCGCTATCGCCCAGTGGCGGCAGGAGCAGCGGGAGCGGCAGACTCGTGAGCGCCGCCCGGATATCTGGCAAAAATTTCTAGCCAACCAAGGCCAGTGATGGAGACTAAGAAAAATGAATGATGTACTGCAAGCAGCCGTCAAGGAATACGTAAGGACCGATCTCCCGCAATTTCGCGCCGGTGATCGAGTGGCAGTAGACGTGAAAGTAGTAGAGGGCACCCGCTCCCGTGTCCAAACCTTCGAGGGAGACGTGATTGCTCTCTCAGGCAGCGGGATCAACCGGACGTTCACCGTACGCAAGATTTCAGGCGGGATCGGGGTGGAACGAATTTTCCCGCTGCACAGTCCCAATATCGAAGCTATCCGGGTGGTGCGGTTGGGCCGGGTCCGGCGTGCCAAGCTATATTATCTGCGCAAGCTGCGAGGTAAAGCGGCCCGGATTAAAGAGCGGCGCTAAACCAGGCCGCCCACCGGGTCGTAAGAGCCACTGCCCAGTGGCTCTTTTATTTTTCATTTCGGTCGGCTAGCAGGTCATCAACATCATCAACGTAACAGCCATAACCTTTATCGGGCATCTGCTCAACCACAGCCTGACTCTGATTTATCCCGTGATCACGATCCAACTGCTGGAACTGTATCCGGGCATCTCGCTCACCACTTTAGGCGCCATGGGGACAGTGCACTATCTGCTGTATGGCATAGGGGCCTTTCCCGCCGGTTGGCTCACCGACCGGTTCGGGTCCCGCAAGGTACTGCTGATCTATTTCCTGGGGTCGGCGGCCGCAGTATTGGTGCTGGTCACAGCCGGCGGACTGCCACAATTAACTGTGGGATTGGCTCTGCTGGGTTTGATCTGTGGCCTATACCACCCGGCGGGGATGACCATGATCAGTCATAACGCCAGCCGTATCAGCCGCCAGCTGGGAGTCCACGGGGTAGCCGGCAGCCTGGGGCTGGCCCTGGGACCGTTGGTGGGCGGCTTTCTGGCCCACTGGCAAGGGTGGCAGGCACCCTATCTGTTTTTCGGAGGTTTGGCTCTAGCGGCGGGTATCTACCTGGCACTGACCCCAACCGGTGACACCGGCCCGGATTTAGCCCCCCATCCTCAGGCCGGGCGGCGCAACCGGCCCAAGGCGTTGGTCTATGTCTATATCACCGGCGTGTTCATGGGGCTGGTCCACCGGGGGGTACTCAGTTTCATGCCGCTGCACCTGTCACAACTGTTCCCCAGCCGGCTGGCGCCGATACTTGTGGGGGGTGGCCTGACAGCCATAGTGCTGGCCAGCGGGATTGTTGGCCAGCTGCTGGGCGGCCAGTGGGGGGAACGGTTCCCGCGGGTAAAAAGTATTGGTGTAATTATCGCGCTGAACATCCCCTTTCTGGTATTAATGAGCTATTCCGGGGGCCTATTGCTACTGGCGGTAGCGCTGGGATGGGGGATAATGAGCTTTTCATACCAGCCGGTGAGCAACGCCCTGATAGCCGATTTTTCCAGTCCCGAGCGACGGGGCACCCTGTTTGGGATATTCCACGGGCTGGCTTTCGGTGTGGGCGCCTTGGCGTCGACCCTGGCGGGAGCCATCGGGGATGCCTGGGGCACGGCGGCTATTTTCTCCGCCATGGGGATATTGCTGGCGCCCGCGGTACTGGCCGGGATGATCCTTCCACGGCTGAAGGCAATTAATTCGTAAATTTCTTGATTTATGTGAAATAGACGGCAAAATTCATATATTAGAAAAAGCCGATATAATGAATATTGGCTAGCGCTAATTAGGATCAATTACCATTTATAGCCCGGACATGCTGAGATAAACTGGGTGGAAGTTGGTATAACCCAAGAATACTTTAACTGGAGGAAGATGGATGAAGAGGGTAGATTTCAAACGGGATTTGAAAAAGATTTATTTCCCCGCGCCGCGGGACCCCGAGTTGGCCAAAGTACCCGGGATGAACTTTTTGATGATCGACGGCAAAGGCTCTCCGACCAAGTCGGATGCCTACCAGGCCGCCGTAGACAGCCTGTACGCGGTATCGTATGCCCTCAAGTTTTCCATCAAATACAGCCCCCAGCGGATCGACTATGCCATCTTACCTGTGGAAACTCTCTATTGGACCGAAGACAAGTCAGCGTTTAGCCTGGATCGCCGGGATGACTGGCTGTGGACGGCCATGATACGCCAGCCGGAGCTAATCACCCGGGAAATGGTCACCGAGATGATGGTGGATGTGCGCGAGAAGAAAAACCCGCCGGCCCTGGACAAGATGAGATTTCAGTCTTTCAAGGAAGGACAGTGTGTCCAGATTTTGCACATCGGACCCTACTCGGCGGAACGCCTCACGATTGATAAGCTGCATCAGTTTATTAAAGCCAACAAATATGATTTCAGCGGAAAGCACCACGAGATATATCTCAATGATCCGCGGAATACCAGCGCCGAGAGCCTGAAGACGGTGATCCGTCAGCCGGTAGCGCCCATCAAGGGCAAGTAGACCACTCTCGCGTCCGGTCATGGGCAACCGGGAACGAGAGACTAGCTCAATCTCTTGATTCCCTTCAGTGGTGAGTCTATATTTAGGGTTCCATGAGTCCTGAATCTAACGAAAATACCACACCCGGAATGCCGGAAGATCTGGCGGCCCGCCTGGCAACCATGCAGGAGGAGCGGGAGCGCCTTAACCAGATCGGCATTTCCCTTTCCAGCGAAAAAGACCTGAAGAAGTTGCTGGAAACCATTGTCCTGGAAACGCGTAATTTCACCAATTGCGATGCCGGCACCCTCTACCGCGTCAATTTCAAGCGCAATGTTCTGAAATTCGAGATTATGCAGACCGAATCGACCGGCTACTCCGCCGGCGGCACCACCGGTGTCAAGATAACGGTCCCCCCGGTCCCGCTGGAGATAGACGGCCAGCCGAATCACGCTAATGTCTCCGCTTCAGTGGCCATCACCGGCGAAGTGGTCAATATCCCGGATGTTTATAAGGCCGAAGGGTACGACTTCACCGGACCCAAGAAATACGACGAGATGACCGGCTACCGTACCGAGTCGATGCTGGTAATCCCCATGCGGGACCATACCGACAAGGTGATCGGTGTGCTGCAGCTGATCAATGCCCTGGACAAGGATGGCAACCGTATACCTTTCGAGGAGAAGTTTGAGAGCAGTGTGCGCTCCCTGGCCAGCCAGGCGGCCGTAGCCATCAACAACGCCCAGTTGATCGCCGATATCGAACATTTGTTCAAGGCGCTGGTGGTCTACACGGTGAAAGCCATCGATGCCCGAAGTCCCCACACGGCCGGCCATTCCAGCCGGGTGGCCAAGCTGTCCCGCCGCACCGCCCAGGATATCAATCTCCAGACCAAGGGGCCGTTCGCCGACGTGCACTTCAGCGATGATCAATTGGAGGAAATCTGGGTGGCGGGCCTGCTGCACGACGTGGGCAAGATCGGAGTGCCCGAGGCGGTGTTGGAGAAAGCGAACAAGTTGGACGGGGCCAAGTTCACCTTGGTGGTGAACCGGATGAACAGTATTCGCGACATGATGGTGATGCGGGCCCGGTTGCGCAATGTGCAGCAGGGGCAATCCGAGGATTTCCTGGATGAGCAGCTCCAGCAGGAATTGGAGGAATGGAAGACAGAACTCGATTTCATTCACTGGGTGAATAAGCCCGGCTTCCTGGCCCCGGATAAGAAGGAAAGTCTGGACGCCATCGCCGCCAAAACCTATATGGACATTGAAGGGAATGATCAGCCTTATTTGACCGAGGAGGAGTTTGCTAATTTCTCGGTGGTCAAAGGCAATTTGACCGATGAAGAGCGAAAAATTATCCAGCATCACGTGGTCGCCACCAGCCAGCTGCTGGCAAAGCTGCCCTTCACCGACAAATTGGCCCGGGTGCCGGAGTACGCCGGATCGCATCACGAATGGCCCAACGGCAAAGGCTACCCTAAAGGGCTGAAGGGGGACGAGATACCCCTGGCGGCGCGCATCATGTGCGTAGCGGATGTGTGGGATGCTCTGACGGCCCAGGACCGGCCCTATAAACCTCCCACTCCTGTGGAAAAGTCATGCGAAATTCTGCGCAGCGGAGCCAAGTTCAATGAGTTCGATCCGGATGTGGTGGAACTGTTTGTGGGGCACCAGCTCTGGGAGAAGAAGCCGGGTGAGATCACCGAGTTCCCTGATGCAGAAAGCCATTAATCGTTGGTGGACCAGGTTTGCCTGAGCCTTCCGCCAAGGCCCGGGCGGCCCTTAAAGCACTCCCTTCCGTCGATGACCTGCTAAAGGTCTTCCCCCCCGAAAACTATCCCCTCCCCCGCCGGCAAGTGCTGACCGCGGTGCGCGCGGTGTTGGCCCAGGCCCGCAAGACATTACTGGCCGGTGAGGCAATGCCCCAACCACAAGTGTGGGTGCGCGAATCGATCAAGGCCCGGCTGGGGGAGCTGGCCCGACCCAACCTGCGCCCGGTGCTCAACGGCACGGGGGTGGTGCTGCATACCGGCCTGGGGCGGGCTCCATTGGGCAACGACATTATGGACCGGGCCGCCTGTGCCACTACCGGCTACGCCAACCTGGAGCTGGACCTGGCATCGGGACGGCGGGGCGAACGGCTGGGCCTGGTGGCGGACTTGCTGCGCACCCTGACCGGCGCCCAGGATGTGCTGGTAGTGAACAACAACGCCGCCGCGGTGCTGCTGATGCTCAACAGTCTGGCCGAGGGCCGGGAGGTGATCATCAGCCGGGGACAGCAGGTGGAGATCGGCGGCTCGTTCCGGATACCCGACGTGATTGCCAAGGCCGGGGTCAGCATGGTGGAGGTGGGCACCACCAACCGCACCCACCTGGCCGATTACGAGCGGGCCATCAATGAGCAGACCGCCGCCCTGCTGTACGTGCATCCCTCCAATTACCGGGTGGCCGGTTTTACCGCCGAAGTGGCCGTGTCGGACCTGGCCCGCCTGGCCCGGCGCAAGAAGCTGCCGTTGATGATGGACCTGGGCAGCGGCAGCCTGTTAGCTGAGCCGGTACCGGGCGTGACCGACGAGCCGGAGGTATCTCAAGTATTGAAAGCGGGGGCGGATCTGGTTTCATTCAGCGGCGATAAGCTGTTGGGCGGCCCCCAGGCGGGGATCATCGTGGGGCGCAAGAAATGGTTGCGGCGGCTGCACCAAAACCCGCTCTACCGGGCGTTGCGCTGCGACAAAGTTACCCTGGCGCTGTTGGAGCAGACCTTGCGCACATATATCGACCGAACCTCATTCCGCCCGGAGAATTTGGCCCTGCGGCTATTGAACCGGGACCGTTCTGAGCTGGCAGCCCAAGCCCGAGCGCTGTTGGACCGGTTGCCCGAAAGTCTGGCTAAAGAGGATTATATTAAAGTGGTGGAATCGAATGTGGAAGCGGGCAGCGGTTCCCTGCCGGGTGTGGCCCTGCCATCCATGGCCCTGGCGGTGACAGTGCCGGGGGAGAGCGCCGGGAGGCTGGCGGCCCGCTTCAGGCAGGCAAAGAACCCGGTGGTGGGCCATGTGCACCGGGGGCGCTATTATATTGACTTAAAGGCCATTCCCGCCGAGAAAAACCACCTGCTGGCGGAGACATTGGAGGAGGTGCTTTGGGGC
>JADFMC010000052.1 GCA_022564085.1 Fidelibacterota bacterium
GCGCCTGCCCCGGCTGGTGGGCAAGGGGATGGCCCTGGAACTGCTGACCACCGGCCGGATGATCGACGCCGCCGAGGCGCTGCGTATCGGGTTGGTGAACCGGGTGGTCCCCCCGGACAGGTTGCTGCCGGTCTGCCGGGAAATCGCCGCATTGATCGCCGCCCAGGCCCCCAAGGCAGTGGAATTGACCATCAAGGCGGTCAACGAGGGGTTGGACCTGGAGCTATCATCGGCCCTGGAGCTGGAGGCCCGCCTGTTCGCCCAAACATTCAACACCGCCGATATGCGGGAGGGTACGCAGGCTTTCATCGAGAAGCGCAAGCCTGATTTCAAGGGACAATGAGTAGGGCTCAGGCTAAATGACCGCCATCATTGAAACCACGCCCGCTGGCGCAACCCTCCTGAAGTGCCGCAATCCCGTCACCAATCGGCTCCTCCGGGAGCTGGAATGCCATAGTCTGGAGCAGGTGGACCAGGCTTTGAAGCGCTTACGTTTAGCTGCCGCCACCTACAATTTCTCCCCGGTCAAGGAGCGGGTGCGGTTGGTGCGCCGTTTCCGCAAAGCGCTGGCCCGCAATATGGATCGCATCATCGACAGCATTTGCGCTGAAACGGGGAAGAAGCCGGCGGAAGCGCTGCTGGAACTGTTCGGGGCATTGGAGATCATGGTGGGTAGTGAGCGGCTGGCTCCGTCCACCCTGCGCCGGGAATACCGCTCCAGCGGCACACTGGCCCACAAATCGGTCTATGTGGATTACCGGCCCCACGGGGTGGCCACGGTCATCTCCCCCTGGAACTATCCCCTGTTGTTGGTTGCCGCACCGGCGGTGGAGGCGCTGCTGGCAGGTAATACGGTAGCCGCCAAGCCGTCGGAGCATACCTGTTTGACCGCCCTGCTGATCAAGGAAATCTTCGATGAGGCCACCGGGCGGCCGGAACTGTTGGAAATTTTTATCGGGCTGGGTGACGTGGGCCGGCGTTTGGTCAGCTCACCGCTCACGGATGTAGTCTGCTTTACCGGCAGCACCAAAATCGGCCGGGAAGTGGCCCGGACCTGTGCGGAGCAGCTCAAGCCGGTGATCCTGGAACTGGGCGGCAAGGACGCCATGATCGTGCTGGAGGACGCCAACCTGCGGCGGGCCGCCAAAGCGGCGGTGTGGGGCGGGTTCATGAACGCCGGCCAGACCTGTATCTCAGTGGAGCGGATTTACGTGCTGGCCCCGGTTTACGACCAGTTCATGGGGCTGTTGCGTGAGGAATCCCGCCAACTTACCGCCGGCCAGGGCCCGGAAGATGCCATTGGCGCCGTGACCTTGGAATCGCAGTATGATAAGATCATGGATCAGATTAAGGATGCCGAGTCCAAGGGGGCCCGGGTGGAGATTTTCGGCACGCCGGACGGCCGGTATATGCCACCGGTGCTGCTCACCGAGGTAGACCATGAGATGGCGGTCATGACCGATGAGACCTTTGGTCCCGCGTTGGCGGTGATGAAGGTGGAGTCGGAGGATGAGGCCATCGAAAAGGCCAATGACAGCGCCTATGGTCTAAGTGCGTATGTATTTACGCGCAACGAAAGACGTGGCCGCCGGGTGGCGCGCCGGTTGCGGTGTGGCGCGGTGGCCTTAAATGACGTGCTGGTGCAGTTTGCCGTGGGTTCCCTGCCCATCGGTGGCTTTGGGGCCAGCGGCATGGGCAAAGTGCACGGCCGGGAGGGGTTGCGCAGCTTCTCACTGCAGCAGTCGGTGGCCGGCAGCCGCATGCAGCTGCCCATGGAACTGTGGTGGTACGACCTGGGACCCAAGACCCACCGGCTGATGCGGGCCTTCGTTAAATGGTGGTACCGCTGAGTAGAGCCATGAAAATCCTGGGCATAGAACACGTGGCGGTGGCGGTGGCGGACCTGGAAGAGCCTGTCCGGGTGTTCAACCAATTGCTGGGCCTCCAGGATGGCGGCAGCGAGGAAGTGCCCGATCAGCAGGTGATCACCCATATCTTCGACACCGGCCGGGGCAAGGTTGAGTTATTGCAGGCCACCGGTCCCGGCTCTCCCGTATCCCGTTTCATCGCTAAAAAAGGACCGGGGATTCACCATATAGCATTTCTGGTGGATGACCTGCCGGCCTGGCTCCGGCATTTGGAACAGCAAGGGGTGGAGCTCATCGACCGCGATCCCCGCCGGGGCGCCGGAGGCTATCTCATCGCCTTCCTGCACCCCCGTTCCACTGCCGGTATTTTGGTGGAACTATGCCAGAAACCCTGACCCTCAAGGACAAGCTCAAGCGCCTGCCCCGGCAACCGGGGGTATACCTGTTCAAGGACGCCCAGGGCGAGACCATCTACATCGGCAAGGCCAAGGTGTTGCGCCACCGGGTGCGCTCCTATTTTCAGGCTACCGGAGGCAAGGATCTCAAGACCAGGCGCATGTTGCCCAAGATCGCCGACCTGGATTGGATCGTGATGCCCAATGAGATCGAGGCCTTGATCTGTGAACAGGACCTGGTGCGGCATCACCAACCGCGCTACAATATCCTGCTCAGGGACGACAAGTCCTACCCCTTTATCATGGTCACCAAGGAGCCGTTTCCCCAGGTGCTGCTGACCCGCCGGGTGCAACGCGATGGTAACCGTTACCTGGGGCCCTACACCGATGTCAAACGTTTGCGCGAGACTCTGCGGGTGCTCCACAAGATTTTCCCCATCCGCAGCTGCACCTATCACATCACCGCGGACACCATCGCCCAGGGTAAATATAAGGTCTGCCTGGACTATCACATCAACCGTTGCCACGGCCCCTGCGAAGGGTATCAGGGCGTAGAGGCCTATAACGAAATGATCTCCAGCGTGGTGGCCTTCCTCCAGGGGCGCACCACAGAAATCCTCAAGCGGCTGATGACGGAAATGCAGCAGGCTTCGAAAGAACTGCGCTTCGAAGACGCCGCTCGTATCCGCGACCAGTTCAATTCCATGCGGCACTATGCCCGGCGCCAATCCACACTGACCAAGGACCTGATAGACCGGGACGTGCTGGCGGTGGATGTGGCCTCCAGCTACGGCGTGGGGGTGGTGCTGCGGGTGCGGGGTGGCAAACTGGTTGGTAAGGAGAAATTTGACCTGTCCATATCCGATCCCGAGTTGGCGCAGGAAAATTTCTACGGTTTTCTGAAGTTGTACTACAACCGGGCCGATTTCATACCGCCGGAAATTCTGGTGCACGAACCGCCTGACGACCGCCCGGGCATAGAAGGCTGGCTGGCCGGTATGGCCGGGCATAAGGTGCGCCTGCATGCTCCCCAACGCGGCGAGAAGTTGCGGCTGGTGGCCCTGGCCCGCCAGAACGCCACCCTGATGCTCAACGAGATCAAGTTGAAGAAGACTCGCCGGCGGGAGCTGCTGCCCTCATCGGTAGAGCGTCTGCAGGAAGACCTGGGCCTGGAAGTGCCCCCCCGGCGCATCGAGGGCTTCGACAATTCCAATATCCAGGGGGCCCACCCGGTCTCCTCCATGGTCTGCTTTCTAGATGGCCGGCCGCGAAAAAGCGATTACCGCAAGTACCACATCAAGACCGTGTCCGGGGCCGATGACTTTGCCTCCATGTACGAAGTGGTCACCCGGCGCTACCGGCGGGTGCTGGATGAAGGCACGCCACTGCCCGACCTGGTCCTCGTCGATGGGGGTAAAGGGCAGCTGAGCATGGCCAAGGCCGCCCTGAACGACCTGGGGCTGTCTTACGTGCCGGTGATCGGACTGGCTAAGCGGCTGGAGGAGGTATACCGCCCCGGCCATGCCGAGCCGTTCAATATTCCCAAGCACTCAGCTGGACTGGGGTTGCTGCGCCGGGTGCGGGACGAGGCCCACCGCTTTGCCATCACTTTCCACCGCCAGCAGCGCTCCCGGGCCATGACCACTTCGGTGCTGGACGATATCTCCGGGGTGGGTCCCAAACGGCTGCAGGCCATCTGGAAGGTCTTCAACTCATTGCAGGAGCTGGCCGGCACCGAGGCGCAGGTGATCGCCTCGCGGGCGGGGTTGCCCGAAGCGGTGGCTCTGGCGGTTAAAGAGCGGGCCGGACAGGTGGAGCAGACGCGCAGCTGATGATCGCCAGTAATCTTCCCACTGCCTTGAGGCTTTAAGGATGGGCATATTTAAGATGGCGGCCCGGTAACCGATTTAGAATAACGTGGAGACCCTAGACACAGATTCTTCCGAACCCGCCGGCCAGGGCAGCCCCCGGGCATTGGTAGTCAAGATCGTCCTGGCTGTGGTGGGCGGGTTACTGCTACTGATGATGTTAGTCGACGGGACCTACCTGGTCAGGCAATACCGCACGCCCTGGCAGCCGCTCTACTATCAGAGCTTCGACGATCCCCGCGTGCAAGTTGCGGCCCTGGGTATGCTGGCGTACAGCCAGTTCAACCTGCAGCCCTGGCGGGTGGTGCTGGACTACCAAGACTCTACCGTGTTCTGGCTGTACGGCGACACCTCGCGGGCCCTGCGGCAGACCGACATGTTCGCCCGGCGCATCACTTTCGACCAGGGCACCTTCCTGCAATATGCCATTCTGGGGGCGGAACATCTGGGCTATCAGCCCCGGGTGCAGCTATTTCCCAAGGGGCAGTACGGCAGCTTGGGTGATTGGGTAGGCATTGACAGCCTGCCGGTGGCCCGGGTGCAGCTGATTCCCGCTGACAGGCAAAACCCCGGACTGTACCGGGCTATGTTCGACGTGCGGCTGCCCCGGTTACCCTACCGTGATACGCCGGTTCCTGCTATCCTGGAGGAATTTTTTCACCGGCAGAATCAAAGCTCCCGGATGCGGCTCCAGATAGTACAGGCCGAGGAGGATAGGAATATGTTGCGGGATATTCTTCAGGCCGCACTAGAGGTCGACCGGAACCTGCAGCGGGTAGTAGATGAGATCACGTTTTTGCGGATCACCGAATACCAGAAGAATCGTTACCGGGACGGCCTCACGGCCGACGCGTTCGACTACTCCGCCTTCGGGCAGTTTTTATGGCAGGTGGCGCATGCCATCTTCCCCGTGGATCAACAGGGCGCCGCTGATTTTCTGGTGGCCGGCCTGTCCCAGGTGGTGGACTCCTCACCGGCTTATGTGGTGATCTCATCCCCGCGCAACAGCCGGGTGGAGCAATTGCAAGCCGGGATGCTGTACGCCCGGATCCAACTTGTAGCCAGCGCCATAGGGGTGGCGGTGCTGCCCATCCCCCAAGTTGTGCGTGACTACCCGGAAATGTTCGACCCGTACGTGGATTTGCACACCGAGTTCGCTCTGCGCGGATTCAGGGTTCAGATGGTGGCGGGATTGGGGTTGCCTGCCCGGCAGGTGGCGCCCGAACCACGCCGGTTCGTGATGTCTATCGTGGAAGAGGAACCACCGCCGAAACCGCCAAGAAAAAGGACACATTTGCCGCTCCCCCGGCGGACCGAAATCAGGCCGCCAAGCCGCTAAGATTCCTTCGACCCGCGCAGTTCCCTATACAGCTGGGCCAATTCCTCGGGGATCGGTGTGGGCTGCCAGTCGCTGCGGTTGACAAAAACCGCCACCTGTTCGGCAGTGGCCACCACCTTCCCTCCCAAGGTGAATTCAGCCTCCAACATAAAATATCTGTCTCCCATATCTTGGGCCCACATCCGGCCGATGGGCTGATCGAACAGGCGTAACGGTTCCTTGTAGTTCACCCTGGTTTGGGCCACCACCGGCAGGCTGCCTCTCTCCAACAACCGTTCCAATGGAAAAAACTTCTTAAGCAGGGCGTTGCGAAGGTCTTCCAGCCACCGCACATAGACGATATTGCTCACCACTCCCGCGAAATCAACGTCGTAGGTTCCGATTTCCAGCGGCAGTTCAATCTCGAACGGTCTGGCGGGGGTGGGAGACATGGGCTTAGATGCTGTAGTTAGTACCCGCCTTAAGCCGGGCGCCGTTCCGACATGGTCATTCCCGTTTCAGCTCAGGGCGGTCTTCAAAATCTCGGTGGCTTCTTGCTCAGCCTCGAAGATCACTGTCAGCCGATCGTGAAGATCGTCCAGCAGGGCCTGGCTCTGGGACTTGTCCAATGGGAAGTCGTTGATAGCCTCTTCGTGCAAAGCGGCCTGTTCCGTCCGGATGCCATCCATCTCCGGGATAGCGTCCATGCCATTGTCCAGAAAGGAATGCTCAGTCCGGTAAATAAGCTCCCGGGTGCGACGCAGTAACGATACATCTTCGGGCAAGGTAGCTTCCGCCAAGGCAGACCAATGCCGCTCCAGGTCACGGTACCGCTCGGCTAATTCCTTTAACCGGGGCTTGCCGACCACCTCGCTGGCTTCATCCAGAAAATCGGCATACATTCCCCGGAGGGCGCCGCCGCCGGTCTCCTGGGTCTGAATGCATTTGTAAGTCCATTGCAGCCCGACGTACAGGTTAACACCGGGGGCAAATACTTTGAGCCAACCCTTACGGGCCTTGGAACTGTTTATCAACCCGGCCCATTTTTCCAGTCCCAGCAGGCCAAAATTGTTGCGGGGGTGGGGCGGATTGAGCATTCGGTCCCAGCATTGGCGGATTCCGCGATTGATCCCCTCCACCAGGTTAATGGGGCCATTGGGCGCAGCCAATATCAGGCTGCGAAAGGAGAGGGAATCGATGCTCTCCCGGGCGCTGGACAGGTCCGACGGTGAGATGGTGATGGGGGAACGCGCCTGGTCCGCCACCAGGAAATTGCGGCTCTTCTCATCATAGGCAAACACCACCAGAGCATGGTCGGCGTATTCGGTGTCCTCTGCGTAGTAGGGCAGCTTGCCCCGGTCGACGTGTATAATAACCGGTGATCCCTGTGCCAGGTCGCCATTCAAGTTGGTTTCCGCCAGTTGGGCGCTTCTGGTCATGCGCACATTGGTTTCCAGCCCCAGCCGACGATACAGCCCATCCATATACTGGCCGAACCTGGTGGTGTATCGTTGGGCCACACCGATATACAGGGTGGGCTCGTAACCGTCATATTCAAAATTAAAATAGGCAAAACCGATCCCTCCGCTGACGCCAAATAGCATGGCTTCGGTCAGCGGCTGCTGGTTATAAGCAGCGGTAGCGCCGTGGAACGACAAAACATGCCGGATGGCGGTAGTTTCACTGTAAGTGCCGCCGAACTCCAGATTGTCAAAGTTCATCTAGGTCTCCAAAGTATACAACACGCAAGTTGCGAAAATCGCTGCGGTGTGTTTTGAAATGCAGTTGCTAAATTCAATATACATAGTTAAGTGCCCAATACCAAGGCCGTTTTTAGCCAATGCCCAGCAAATAGCGTGATTCCCTGTTCGGTTCAAGCTCCCGCGTCCGGTCCCCAGCGGCCGAGCGCCGCCAGCAGTTCCGCCTGGATCAGACCGTTGCTGGCCAATACTCGCTCTCCGCTGAAGGGTAGTTGGCCGCCCCGCCAATCGGTCACTAATCCCCCCGCCTCACGGCAGATCAGATCTCCGGCGCAGATGTCCCAGGGATGGAGATTGGCCTCGTAAAAGGCCTCAAAGCGCCCTGCGGCTACGTAGCACAGGTCCAGCGCCGCCGCGCCCAGCCGCCGGATTCCCTGGCACAGGCCATACAACTCCTTGAACAGGTCGAAGCTCTTATAAAACACCCGGTCGTGGTCATAGGGGAAACCGGTCACCAGCAGCGCCTCCTGGAGGCTATCGACGGCGCTCACTTTAATTGGCTCTCCGTTCAGCGTTGCCCCCCGATCTTTAACGGCCACGAATTCCTCCCCCTGGGCCGGATTTAATACCACCCCCAGCACGGTCTTATTATTAACCTGCAAACCAATTGACACCGCGAATATCGGCCAGCCGTGGACGTAGTTGGTGGTGCCGTCCAACGGATCGATCACCCACCGGTATTGCGATGGTCCCGTCTGTTGATAGTCGCCTTCCTCGGCAATAATGGCGTGGTGGGGATAGGCCTGGCGGATCCGGCCCACTATGGCCGCCTCACTCTCCAGGTCAGCCGCAGTGACCAGGTCCACCTGGCCCTTCTTGCGCACTCCCTCCAGCCGCCGGAAGCGCCTCATGATTATCTCCCCGGCCTCCCGGGCGGCGGCCAGGGCCACTTCCCGGGCTATTGATAGATCGAAAGTACTCATGTGGGCGCGCCCCAGTCCGTCAGCTGGCGGATCGGCCGCACTGTGGCTTAATCTGACAGGTTCTGCTGCCGCAACTGCTCGGCGTAGGTCAGATGTTTCCGGGAAAAGTATTCATCGGTCATCACTTTCAGGGTGCCGGAGAGAAATATGACCCCGATCAGGTTGGGAATGGTCATCAGACTGAGGGCAATATCGCCAAAATTCCACACAAAGCTCAGCGGTAACACCGCGCCCAGGAAGGTAAAGGCCACATAGGTCCACCGGTAAGGCCTGATAGCCTGCGAGCCCAGCAGGTATTCGATTGAGCGGTCGCCATAATAGCTCCAGGCCACCATGGTGGTGTAGGCGAACAGGAAGACCGAAGCGTTAATGATTATGCTGCCGATGTGGGGCGCAAAGGCGAAACCGGTGCGGAAAGCCTCGCGGGTCAGGGCCGCGCCGGTGAGATCGGTGGACTCCAGGACACCGGTGGAGATGATGGCGATGCCGGTCATGGTGCACACCACCAGGGTATCGATGAACGGTCCCATCATGGCCACGGCCCCTTCACGCACCGATTCCTTGGTACGGGCGGCGGCATGGGCGATGGGCGCCGATCCCTGGCCGGCCTCGTTGGAATACAGGCCGCGCCGCACTCCCCACATGATCACGGTTATCAGACCGCCCCAACCGGCTTTGAGGGAGAAGGCCTCGGTGAATATGGTGGCGAAACTGGGTAGGATGGCTTCGGGCCGGGATAGGAAAATGAACATGGCGCTACCGACGTATAGCAGTGCCATACCGGGCACCAGGCGGCTGGCCACCCGGGCGATACGCTTGATCCCTCCGATTATCACCAGCCCCACCAGGACAGCGATGATCATTCCCGTGAGCCAGTTGGGCCAGCCGTAGGTACCCACCGTCTGGGCAATGGTATTGGCCTGGTTCATATTTCCGGTGCAGAAGGAGCAGATTACCGCACTGACGGCGAAAAATATGGCCAGCGGTTTCCACTTCGGTCCCAAACCCCGTTCGATATAATACATGGGGCCGCCCGAAGCTGACCCGTCTTTGTGAATAGTGCGGTATGAATGGGCCAGGGTCGACTCTGCAAATTTGAGGGACATGCCCAACAGGGCGGTCATCCACATCCAGAACAGCGCCCCCGGACCACCCAACCGTAGCGCCAGCGCCACCCCGGCGATATTGCCGATACCGATAGTGGCTGAGAGGGCCGCCGACAGGGCCTGGAAATGGGTCACGTCACCTTCGTCGTCGGGATTGTCATACTTGCCGCCCACCACCTGGAAACTGTGCTTTAGTCTGACCAGTTGGATCCACCGCAAGCGGAACGAGATGAACAATCCGGTCCCCAGCAGAATAAAAACAAGTGGCACGGAGATCCAGCCGCTGAAAGTTGCAGTGGCGCTGTCTAAGACTGTACCTATAGTTCCGAGTGTTTCCAAAGTAATATTCCCCTCACTTTATTCATATGGATAGCGTTGACAACCCTGTATTACCTGCTATGGGCTGCGAATAATTTGGCTGATAATAGTCAGCCTGGGGCCCGAATCACAACATAAAATCCGTTCAAGGATATCGAGGCTAGGGACATGGTTTATCCGTCAGCTGACGGATTGGGGTGCTGCGAAGTTAATCCCTTTGAACTTGGGATCATCCAAGATCGTCACAGTGAAGAGGCAGG
>JADFMC010000369.1 GCA_022564085.1 Fidelibacterota bacterium
CGGGGCGGGATCACAATCGTGGCAGTCGAGGCAGAAATCCATGTCAGGGAGCATATTGTGTGACAGAGCGGTACTGGTGGTGACCGCCGCGTGGCACTCGGTGCACTCCATCCCCATATCCTCTACGTGGAAGCTGTGGGGGAAGATAATCCGGTCGGCGGTTTCCTGCGCTCCGGTCAGGTTCGATACCGTGCCGGCCGCCAACAATAGTGTTAACCGGGCGATCCTAAAAGGCATAGGTCACCTGCAAACCCACTCGTCCATCGGCATTGAAGTAGCGGTTGCGGGTATACTGGGTGAACAGCCGGTATCCCAGCCGGCCGGCGCCGGTGCGCTGAACCCAGGCCGTCGCCGCCAGGGTGGATTCCTCAGTGGCCGCCCGGTTGATCCGGCTGTCCTGGCCAGCCAGTTGGGATACGGCCGGGGAATGGTCATCGAAGCGGGAATAGGTCCCGGCCCCCAGGCTGCCACCTACCTTCAATTTGCCCCAAACACTCGACCGCGCGCTGAGCTGGGTGTAGTGGCCTTCGTACAGCGATTGGGCGTTCATCCGCCAGGCCAGCGCCAGCCCGCCCCACGACACGCTGGCCAGCAGGTATTGGGCCTGACTGCCACCCAGGCGTTGGCTCAGGCTGAGGCGCACCAGTACCCGGTCCGCCAGTGCTAGCCGGCCGCCGGCCGATATCACCTGGCGGGGGGCGAAGGAAGTGTCCGCAGACATCCAGGTGTAGGGATTCATGGTGAATTGGCCAGCGTAGCGGTACTGCAGGTGCACTGCCGCCCGGGATGATAGGCGGTAAACGGTGCGCAGCCTGATTTTCTCCGGCGCGGCCTGGGACAGGTTCAGGGCCAGGTCGGCCACTTGCGACAATGAGCCCAATTTCTTTCGAATGCTGCCACCCAGGTAGGTCTGTAACTGATCCCGTCGATAATTTCCCCATACCTGGATCCCGTAGCTGGTACTGCCCTGAGCGATGTGCAGCAGGCCACCGAAGACCGGCTGGCCGCCCTGGCTGTAGCCGGTGGCGATTTCACTGTCGGGAGTGACGCCGGCGTATATTTTAAGCTGGCGGCTTTGGCCGGGGGCGGTAACCTTTTTTGTAAGGGCGATACCATCGAAGCGGGTCGCGTGCAGGGCATTCCAGAACTGCTGCCGTCCCAGGGCTGCCAGCCAGGTGGTGCTCAGGCGATAATTCACCCGGCCGGAGTAGAGCCACAGCCCCGCCGGGCGAGTGAGGGTAGCGGGGGTGAGGTCCCCGAACAAGTCCCAACTGAGCCGGTCATTGAGGCGCTGATTCACAATCAGCCGCGCCCGCCAGACCAGGGCATCGTCGGCGCTGAGATCGCTTCGGGGGGTAACAAAACCGCCTTGCAGGATTACTTGCGGCCTGGCGGCCGGCAGGCTGGAAGCCGTTGTTAGGAAGGTGAATACCAGGCTGGTGGCACAAATACCGGCTCGCACAGGGCGAAGGCTGGGATTTATGAAGCTTGGTATCATGGGGCTAAATTACAATAAATTCAGTTTGATCTGAGTGTATGGCCTATAGAGTAAGCATCAGGCCCGGATAGATCAATAACATGATGGTATGCACTCTGTAATAGTGGAGCAACGCATCACGGGGATAATAACACTTACTTATCCAGTTAATAATATAATTTCTCCCGGTACTGAAAGGCAATGATCTTGCACAGGGTTCCGGTAAATAAAACCGGGTTAGTGACCGATATGGATGAAAACAGTATATTATCGTATTTGGAACCGATCCGCCAGCTGGCCTCGGCCCGTAGGCCTACGGCCAGGGCGGACTGATCAGAGCCGGCCAATAAAATAAAAAAATGCTTTACTTACAAAAAAAGTTGCCTACATTGCAGCCTGGATACGAAAATCCAGCCAAAGTTTAAGTCCCCAGAGAGCACTATGGCTAAGAGCAGTATTAAATCAGCAGTTGGAAACGACTCCTACCGGATCGGTGGAATGCGTTGGGCTATATTGGCTGCCCTGGTGCTTTTTGTAGCCTTTCCGGCGCAAATTGCGGCCCAACAGTTCTTCGACGACGATACCACTTACTATGAGGACGAATACTACGACGATTATGATGCCGAGGGCTATT
>JADFMC010000370.1 GCA_022564085.1 Fidelibacterota bacterium
ACTGAGCGGCTGGAATGGTTCCGCGACGAAGGCGGTCTGCTGGAAGCCCAACGGCTGGAGCAGCGCACCAATTACGACATAGAAATGTTGCTGGAGGTAGGCTCCTGTGCCGGCATCGAGAACTACTCCCGCATCCTGGACGGCCGCAAACCGGGGGAGCGGCCCCATACCCTGCTGGACTTCTTTCCCGACGATCACCTGGCGTTTCTGGACGAATCCCACGCCACCATCCCCCAGGTACGGGCCATGTATAACGGTGACCGGGCCCGCAAGGAGGTGCTGGTGGAACATGGCTTTCGCCTGCCATCGGCAATGGACAACCGGCCGATGAAATTCCATGAGTTCGAGGAGCGGCTGAACCAGGTTGTGTATGTTTCGGCTACACCGGGGCCCTACGAACTGGAGCAGAGCGCCGGGGTGGTGGTGGAGCAGATCATCCGCCCCACCGGACTGATGGACCCCGAAGTGGACGTGCGTCCCACCACCGGGCAGATCGACGACTTGATAGGTGAGATCAAGTCCCGGGTGGCCCAGCGGGAGCGGGTGCTGGTGACCACCCTTACCAAGCGCATGTCGGAGGACCTGACGGACTACCTCAAGGGGCTGGACTTGCTGGTGAGCTACCTGCACTCGGAGATCCAGGTGATGGAGCGGGTGGAGATCCTGCGCAACCTGCGCCTGGGGAAGTTTGATGTACTGGTGGGCATCAACCTGCTGCGCGAGGGGCTGGACCTGCCCGAGGTATCGCTGGTGGCGGTGCTGGACGCCGATAAAGAGGGCTTCCTGCGCTCGGAAACCTCACTGATGCAGGTCTCCGGCCGGGCGGCCCGGAATATCAATGGGAAAGTCATCTTTTATGCCGACCGGATCACCAGGTCGATGCAGCTGGTAATCGATGAGTGCAACCGGCGGCGAGTTATCCAGGCCGATTACAACCGTGAGCATGACATCACGCCTACCACCATCTATAAGTCCGTTGAGGAGGTTATGATCTCAACGTCGGTGGCTGACGAGCGGCATCCGGCGAAAGTGGCCGAGAGGGTACCGGCCTACGACCTATCCACCCTGGACGAAAACGATTTAAGTTTCACTCTCGACCTGTTGCGCCGGGAGATGAAAAAGTCGGCCGAGGCGCTGCAATTCGAGGACGCGGCCAGGCTGCGCGACGAAATCATCCGTCTGGAGAAAAAGAATCACCGAGCTGGGAAGGTGGCATCCTGAGTGGCCCGGGTGTTGATCCTGGGGAGCGGAGGCCGGGAACACGCCATAGCCTGGTCACTGGACGGCGAGAACAGACATGAGTTATATTGCGCCCCCGGCAATCCCGGCACCGCCTTACTGGGTACTAATGTAGCCCTGGACCTTGAAGACCACCAGGCCCTGGCCCGCTTCGCCCGTGCTGAGGAGATCGAGCTGACAGTGGTGGGACCCGAGGGGCCGCTAGCCGCCGGCTTGGTAGACTACTTTCAGTCCGAGGGGCTGGTCATTTTCGGCCCCAGCCAGGCCTGCGCCCGGTTAGAGGCCAGCAAGCTGTTTGCCCGCGATTTCATGCGCCGCCACCAGATCCCCCACCCGGCTTACCTGGCTTGCGATGATAAGCAGGCCGTCCGGGAAGCAGTGAGCGAATTGGGCACGCCGGTGGTGCTGAAGGCCGATGGATTGGCGGCCGGCAAGGGGGTGATCATTTGTCGATCCGAGGACGAGGTAGAGGCGGCGCTGGTAACCTTCTTTGATGACCTGGCATTTGGGACGGCCGGAAGTATTTTGTCGGTTGAAGAGTGTCTAGAGGGCACCGAGATGTCGGTATTTGCCCTGTGTGACGGGGAGAATTTCTGCCTGCTGGGCACCGCCCAGGACTACAAGCGGGCCTTCGACGGCGACCGTGGTCCCAACACCGGCGGCATGGGCTCCATTGCCCCCTCGCTGCTGGCTAGCAGGGAACTGCTGGAGGAGGTGTCGGCCACCATTATCCAGCCCACCCTGGACGGCATGCGGGCCGAGGGGCACCCCTACGTGGGCATCCTTTACGCCGGACTGATGATCGTGGACGGTGCGCCGGTGGTGATCGAGTTCAACGTGCGCCTGGGCGACCCGGAGGCGCAGGTGG
>JADFMC010000371.1 GCA_022564085.1 Fidelibacterota bacterium
GGAGACGGGGGAGATATCCTCGCCCATATTCGGTTTGGTCCATTCATGGTCTTCGGGAAGGTATCCCAGGACGCGTGATTGGCCATTGGTGGTATGCTCGAGCTGGGCGGCTTCGAATATGGTCATCCCCTCGTACTGGCCGTCGGCGTTCCATCGCATTTCACGCCCCTGGCGCTCGTGTGCTTCGCGCAGCAGCTTCAACAGTTTGATATCCCAGAACTGGGGATAGCCGCCGTAGGGCTTGGTTTCCACATTGTTCCACCACATGTATTCCTGGCCCTTGGAGAAGGTCCACGTGCTCTTGCACGCCATGGTGCAGGTCTGGCAGCCTATGCAGCGATTGATGTTGAATACCGCGGCGAATTGCCGTTTCGGATATTTCCCCTCGTAGGGGTACTCGGCAGTCCTGCCCAGTTGCCAGCTAAACACTTTCGCCATGATCTTATTCCCTTCGCAATGCTTGCTTTGATTGGGCGATTGCCTGGATATGCTCGTTCACAACCGTGTTGATGAGCTCAGTGATCCTCTGCTGTCCCAATGCCTTGGTCAGCTGATGGGTGCCCGCATAGAATGGGTCGTCGAACATTTGGAGCAAATCCTCTCGAGTATGACCGATCCTCAAAAACTCCTCGATGATTACCTGCGCCTGCACCCTCAGATCCCCGCCGGGGATTTCCACCGCGTTGAGCTGAAACGGATCGTCGTGTTCGAGATCTTTGGTCACGACTCGGTCTCGACGATTTCCCCGGCCAGGTAACTCTGCATGAACTCATTTTCCTCTGCCTGGGTATAGCCGGTCTGCGTCACAGCCAGCTTACCTTTGCCGCCTATACCACCTTTTTCGGCTAGGGTGACCCGCACCAGTGTCTCCTTCGGGACCGTATTGATGGCATGGTTGTCAGACTCGTACCCGAATATAAAAGCCATCTTGGCCTTGGCCTTATGGAACAGGCTATCGAGCTGATTCATGGGCATCTGCCAGCCGTAGGTGAGGGATTGGTGCGACCCGTAGCGGAAGCTCGCCTGATAGCCGGTATCCACCGACTGCGCCCTTCCATCGGCGCGGCTTTCGTGGGCCTTCACCGATTTTTCCGTGGCCATCCAGGCGCCGTGCTTGATCATCACTATATGGTAGGGATATGCCGGGTTGTAGACGCAGCGCAGTTTGAGCCGGGCCACCTTATAGAACGGGTCGGTCTTCTTCCAGCCTCGGTAAGGCCGGTTCTGGGGGTCCGCATCAACATAGACGTAGTCGCCGTTCTCGATGCCCAGATCCTTGGCCGCCTGTGGGTTCATGTAGACCGGTTGCTCACCCACGCCGGGTTGGCGCTTATCCATTCTGTAGGGGTCCCCAAAGGGATTATTCCAGATGAATTGCCAGTCTGTGACCTGCCATTGGGAGTGGGTGGTGTGCCGCGATTTCGGTGTCAGGCAATAGAATTTAAAGCCTTTCTCCCAGAGGAAGTTCTTGGTTTTTTTTACCTTGCTCCAGGGCATCTTGATGTTCCGCACCTGACGCTCTTCGGCTCCTGTGGCGCTGGCTGGAATGCCGTAGTCATCCGGACGGATCAAGGGATTGCCCGAGACGATGACGTTGGGCAGATAAAGTGTAGCTTCAGGGCCTTCGCGATGTACAATGAAATTCTCTCCGTATTCGATCACTTCCGGTTCATCGTTATAGGCTTGCATTCGTCCCGTTGGGGTGTAAAATGGCAGGTCGTCCTTCACCTGTTCCCAGAAGGGGATACGCGGATAGGTACGGAATAGCATCAGGGCGGCGCCCGGTTCACCGTATTTTCCCGCTATGATATCTTCAGCAGTGTAGCCTTGGGTGGTATTGCTACCGTCGAACAACCGGTTGATGTACACCTCGGTCCGGCCCTCATATACGAACTTCCAGTAATCTTCAAAGCGCTTATCCTTCAGGAGTTCACCCAGCCGCTGGGCTACTTCCGCGAAAATCAGCACATCGTCCTTGGAGTCGAAGATCGGTTTCAGACCGCCTTTCCAGATCTGGAGGAACGGGTTGGAACACGAGGCGGTCAACTCCGACGTTTGCTGCTCCGCCCAACTGTTGGCCGGCAATACGATGTCCGCGTATTCACA
>JADFMC010000372.1 GCA_022564085.1 Fidelibacterota bacterium
CCTTAGCGATCACCTCTGCACTTCCACCTTGATCCAAGAATTTCCGGAAGAAACGAGGTGCTTCTAGGACTGTTTCGAGTCGTAAATAATCCTCCCCATACTGACCGGCCAGAATCTCGCCCTGCTAGTGTGAACTAAATGCAAAGCCAGAATAGGTGTCCGCCCAAGAATACAAATCCTCAAAATAGGGATGTTCTTTCTTGTCGCGTCTTACATGCAGTGTGAGCTTGTCCGGCGGGGGTTCAATTTCTTTCAAATCGCCTGATGTTAAATCTCGGATATTTCCTACTTCGCCTTCGCGGGTGAGCATAACCTTCCCGTCAATCTCTATCGATTCCTCAACTACCTTTCGGTCATCAATATGCAAATTGTAGCAAAAGCCGCTTTCGCTGCCGTTTTGAAATGTCAATTGGAATCTTCCGTCGGTTAGCCTTTTCGCATCTCCCCTGATCATATTGGCAAGATTCTTGAGGATATTCATAGTGCGTGTCTTGCCTGTCGCATTCTTGCCCACAATCAAGTTGATAAGGCCAAACTCCAGGTCTCGGACCTATTCACTCGTGTACCGCCGGCACTGAGCCTCGGCCTTGGGTCGAGGCTCTCAAGGAAACCGGGGATACCCTCAGCGGGCTTTGCCATTCCCTTTGCGCCAGGTGGCCAGGGCGTCCCAGTCCGGGGCGCTCATAAATTCGGACCAACGCCGGTAGAAGCCCCGTTGGTTGTGCTCGGCCGCCTTGGCCGCGGTCACGTTCCGGATCTCGCCGGGCATATCCAGGCCGTCGGTGTCCACCGGCGGGGCGTCGAAACCCATGCCCATCTGATAGTTGTACGGTTGCCGTCGGGCGATGACGCCCTGGCTGGCGTTGTGGGCGTAGTTCCAGTTCTCCATGTCGTCCTGCTCGGTGAGACCGCCGGGGCCGGAGTAGCTGATGTAATAAAGGCGAAGGAACTCTTTGACCTCGGGCGGGGCGTTCTTGTCCACCAAGAACCAGCGCCAGGCCTCGTGGCTGTTGGGGCCGCGGGGGTGCCAGGCGGCGATGGTTCGGGGCTGGCGCGGCAGGTAGGACATGTTGGGGAATACGGTGCTGGGGCCAGGTATCAAGCGTGACCACTGGCCGTAATTCTTGCGGCGCTCGGCCTCACAGTGGGCGAAATACTCCGAGACGATCTTGGAGTCCTGATAGCTGGGTATCACCTTGTCGTCGGGACGCAGGAAGGTGATGGTGCCGTGGCCCCGTTCCGGGAAGGAGATGTCCAGGGCCATGGCGCCCTCCCGCTCCTGGTTGTCGCGCCGTCCGCTGCCGCTGGGGCCCACGCCCACCATGTCCACGGAGCGGTGGCTGATGTTGTGGTAACGGTCGCCGATGAAGTTCTCGGCGGGGAACTTCCAGTTGCAGGGTATGACCCATTTTTCGATGCCGCCGAAGACTTCTGTCTCGCCGCCGGCGCCGTCCCAAGTGTCCAGCAGGAAGTCCAGGTAGGTCTGGAACCCGCCGATGTACTCGAGGAAGGACGGAGCGCTCTTGTCCCACGTGGCCCAGATGGCGCCTTTGTAGTTGCACATCTGGGCGACTTCCGGCAGCCCCCATTTGGACTTGTCCAGGTTCTCTTTATAGGCGTCCTTGAAGTAGGGGACCCCCACCAGCTTGCCATCGGTGGCGTAACTCCAGCCGTGGTAGGGGCAACTGAACACCGGAGTGTTGCCCTCGTCGTACCGGCAGACCTTCATGCCCCGGTGGGTGCAGGAGTTCAAGAAAACGTGGAGCTGGCCGGCCCGGTCACGGCATAATATCACCGATTCTTCGCCCATGCAGGAGACGAAGTAGTCCCCCGGCTTGGCCACCTGGCTTTCGTGGCCCACGAAGAGCCAGGAACGGGTGAAGACCTGCTCCTGCTCCTCCTGATAGATCTCTTCACTAACGAAGATCTCGCGGCTGATCTGGCCGCCTTTTATGTCCACAAGGCCGTCGACGTATTTCGTCCTGGTTTTGGTGGCCATGTATAGCCTCCCGCCGGCTGGATGCCCGGAAAATCCTTAGCGGTTCAGAAAAAGAAGGTCAGGTTCTTGGCCAGGAGCACACTTTGGTCCAAGATCA
>JADFMC010000053.1 GCA_022564085.1 Fidelibacterota bacterium
AGTCGAAGATCGGTTTCAGACCCCCTTTCCAGATTTGGAGGAACGGGTTGGAACACGAGGCGGTCAACTCCGACGTTTGCTGCTCCGCCCAACTGTTGGCCGGCAATACGATGTCCGCGTATTCACACGTAGCCGTCATTTCGATGTCCTGGCTGATAATCAACTCTATGCCCGGATTAACATTTTTCACCATCTCATAGGCATACTTGGCATTGTTGAGCAGATTCACGTTGTTGTGCCAGATCATCTTGGTGGGTGTGGGCATGTGAGTTTCGCCCGTAAAGACTTTCCGCCCGTACTTGGGTGTGTCAACGATCAGCGGCTTATCGCCGATGTTCCAGTAAGCAGGCTCTTCACCCCGGGCGGTAGCGCGGATTTTCAGATCTTTGGCCTTAGCCTTGGGATCCAGATTGGGTTCAAAGGGATCCTCCGCCACCCAGGCCTTGAAGCCGGGACCCACCTGGTCCGAGCCCTGGAACAACCCGGCCTTATAGTTCCCGGCCCAGGTATGGCAACCCGCTCCTGGCAGGCCGATATTACCGGTCAGGATCACCGGCAAATAGGCCGCGCGATTGGTCTCCACAGCATGGAACCAGTGGTTCAACCCTTCGCCGATGTGGATGGCAGTCGGCTTGATAGTGGCGATGTCTTTGGCGAGTTGCTGGACCAGTTCTTTATTACAGTGCGTGATTTCCGCCACTGTATCCAGATCGTAGTCCTTGAGATGCACATGCTTATAGGCCCAGAACAGGGTACAAACATCGATCTCTTTTCCATCTAAACCGGTGACTTGTCCATCCCATTCCAGCAGTGGATCGATGCCTCTGGCCTGCAGCTTCCCTCCGACGTCATCCCGGGTGAGGGGCTTGATCTCGCGGGAGAGCCGGTCGTAAACCGTAAAATCGCCGATCTGCTCGTACTGCTCCTTTTTCAAACCGTGGATGGTGTAGCTGGGGCTGTCTGCTTTCAGTTGAGGCTGGTACCCAGGGATGAAGTCCTCCGGCTTCAGCCGCTTGAGGGTATCTTTCCTGATCAGCAGGGGGAAATCGGTGAATGCCTTGACAAATTTCTCGTCGTGCCAGTCGTTGTCGATGATAATTTTGGCAATACCAAGCAGGAGGGCCGCGTCGGTATTGGGACGAATGGTGATCCAGTAGTCCGCCTTGGAGGCGGATGGGCCGTATTCCGGTGAGACTACGACCAGCTTGCCGCCCCGCTCCATGATTTCAGTGGCGAAATGGTTATCCGGCCGTTTATTCTCTACCATGTTCTTACCGATAGAGACGTGCAGCTTACTGAAGCGCATGTCGTTGAGGTCCACATCGGAGGCTTGCAACCCGTGAACGAACGGAAATCCCGGAGCCTGGTCGCCGTGCCAGGTATAGTTGGACCAGTTTCTCCCGCCGCGAGCCTCGCTTTTGGATACATTCCGCACGTGGGTATCCACCAGCGCAAGCGTGTTGGAAAACCGGTAGGCGCCGTATTTGCCGATGACGCCCAGTAGTCCCATGCCGCCCCGGAGCTTGATGGTCCGGGTGCCGGCGCCTTCCCAGTGCCGCAGCATCTCTTCAGGATAGCCTTGCTCTTGCAGACGCTTGCGGCCCGCATCGCCGCTATAGGTTTCGGCTATTTTGATGATCGCCTGCGCGATGTAATTCTCCACAGCCTCCCAGGAGATCTTTTCCAGGGTGTCCTGGCCTCGAGCGGTAAACTTAAATTTCTGCTTATTCGCCTTGGTGAGGAAAGGAAAACCAGCGTCCGCCCACTGTTTCCAGCCTCTGCGGACCAAGGGATATTTCAGCCGATAGCTGCCATAGATGCGCCGATGAAAAGTGAACCCGTTGGCGCAACCCCGGGGATTCCAGGCATAGGTGCATTGGTTACCATAGATATCTTTGATTTTATGGTTGTCATAGTTCTGTTCGGAGCGAATCATCACACCGTTGCGGGTGAATGCCCGCAGGCGGCACTCATGGGTGCAGTTCGGGGAGCATATAAAGGTGAAACTATCGTCAGGTTTGTATTGATTCCGGTAAACTTTCTCCCAGCCCCGATGGGGGTAATAGCCCAAAGGATTTTCAATATCGGGGATGGTTTGCAGGTAAAACAGACTGCCGGGGGCGGCGGACAGCACTGCGATGCCGCCCAGGCCGGTGAATCCTGTCTTCAGAAAATCTTTCCGGCTGATGTTTTTACCATCAGCTGTTTTCTGATCCCGGTTAGTGTGCTCTTTCTTCGAATGGGCCATTTCGGTGCTCCTCAACTATGGATATATTTTCACTGTTGAAAAACTAGCGTGTACCAGGTGGAGATCATCTTTTGTCCGTCGCGATCCCTTTCACTGCCGTCCCACACGGCGAATGCGACCGGGTAGGTTCCGCCGGCGTGGAACTGAACATCCTGCCCCCTGCTGGAGTTCATCTCACTCACCAGAACAACCCGCCATTTTCGCCCATCCCAGACCCCCTTGCCGAGGACGTTTTGAGCATCATCCGGTTGCGGGGTCAATGTCTCGGGTCCGGCGGCATTGACATCCTCAACCGGGGTAAGGATCTCTTCGATGGAGGAAATGTTCCCGGCATCCCGCCCAGGGAGATAGGTGAGTTCGGCCATCTCGAAGGGATAAGTTTCCACATCACCATCGCTCGCCCGGCGCCCATAGGCAAGTTCAATATCCGGTACTTGATCACGGTCCTGACGCCACTGCCACTCGGCTTTCCAGAACCATATATTGGCCGGGTTTACGGGTGATCCCATGCCATGAAATCCCGGCTCACCGGATAAGGAGAACTGCACCGCCGCTGCATCCTGAAAATCCTGGACCCGGTAATTGGCTCCATTCTCAGTGCCATCTTCCCACTCCAGCAGCACGGCCAGATATCGATTGTTATACAATACTTTCACATCTACATAATCGAGGTTCCGGCCCTTCCTTTGCCACAAGCGCGAGATGGGAATCGAAACGGCCGGGACTGTTTCCCATACCGCGGCACGGGGATTATTCAAGTCGGCCTTGGTAAGTGAGTCGGCCACCTTCTGAGTAAAGATCGATCCATCCGCGGGTGGCATGTTGCGCTCGGCCCGGGCGCCGGCAGTTTCCAGACTTTTCACGTAATAGACCAATCCCCACAGCATTTCCTGCCGCTCTTGATCCGACTCACCCACATCCTCCAGGATCTCGAGATAGGAAGGCATGGGTGTGCCGGTCATACCGGTTACGAAGCGCAGATAGAGTTCTTCCACGCTACCCCCGCCCAGGTAGGTCCCGCGAGTGAAATCCCGGACCTGGATAGGGTATCCAAAATCATCTTTCAACATACTGGCGGAAGGTCCGTCCCCCTTGCCCGTATGGCCGTGACACTGGTTGCACCCCAGGTCGCTGTACAGTTGCTTCCCTAACCCCACCAACCGCTCCGTTTCCGCCAGGGGGGAGAGCACTTCCACAGATACCGGCGTCTTATCCGCAAAACCGCCCAGCTGCTTGACTTGATCCACCAGGGCTATGATTTCGGCGGTATCCAGAAAATAGAAAGAGGGCATGGCTGTTCCCGGCATGCCATTCACGATGGTTTTAGCGAGGTCGTTATTCGTGGGTAACTCACCATCTACGGTAGATCGCAATTTGAAACGACCTGATGTGAAATCTCTCGGTTTGGGATATAAAACATAGGCCAGTGGGCCATCGCCGGCCCCGGTCCCGCCGTGGCAAGGCATACAATATTCGCTGTACAGCAGTTGACCCGGCGATTGGGCGGCAGGGATAGTGCCTCGTTTTGCAGGGACTGAGGCGATGTTTGAGCACGCGAATGAAACGATTATGATCATCATTGCGCCTGGTAGAAGCCTACCATTTGTGCTGGCCGGCATTATATCTCCCTCCCCTCCATAATTTTATCGAACCAGGGGCACTACCTTGCTCTCCAGCAAGGTGTCGCCTGTTTCCAGATCTGCAAATTCATCCAAACTTTTCTCCCTGAACAGGGTCATGATGGAACCCTTGATGTTTTTCCAATAATTGTGAATTGGGCAGTGGTTGGCTTCTCCACAGCCTTCCAGACCCAGGACGCAACGGTCGAATAAATCCGGCCCCTCAATGGCTGAGACAATATCGTATAGCCTGATCTCGGATGGCTGCCTGGCAAGGGCAACACCGCCATTGGGACCGGTGTAGGAATCGAGGATATGCGCTTTGATCAGCCGTTGGGCTACTTTGCCGAGTTGAAAGTAGGAAATGCCAGACTGATCGGCTATTTTTTTGATGGGGATGTATTCACCCCCGGGATGGCGAGACAGGCACAACACCAGCCGGATAGCATATTCGGACGTCTTGGATAGCAACATTAAAGATTCAAGCGGCTGTATTCTTAAAACAATTTAACCACAGTAATCCCAGCGTCAAAATGAATTGTCCCATATAGGCCGCTGGCTTCCGCGACCCGGGCGGGAATCGAACCTGCGCCCAGGGCTGAATAGGCCGCTGTTTATCGTAGGGAGAGGGCGAGTAGGTTGCTGTTAGACTGCTGCTCCTTCCTGAAATACTGAATGATAATCAAAAGCAGTTAGTAAGCGTAGTGCCTTTTCAGGAGAATGGTTTCCAGTCGGTAACCGGGATAGCGGTGACAAGGAGCGGTGACCGGGGGACAAATATTCGGTTTCTGAGCCCGACGATCAGTTAGTAAAAACAATAGCTTATGAGGCCAACGTGACTATTTCGTGCCCGTACTGCTATAAGGCCCCACAGGTCGAAGGATCGGTGGAGCTTTACTTTTACTGCTGGTGGATATTATGCCTCCCGAAAATGAAGCCGTTTCAATTCATCGATTTTCCATTTGATGTATAGTACTTGGGCCTCGCAATTACTAATCTATGAGGCCAAAAACAAATCCTGTCGTCGGCAAAAATGGCCGAGTTCACGGGGGAAAACTGTTTTGAAATAATGCACGAATAATCGATGTGGACTCAGATTAGTTCGAAATCCAGGGAATAATCCCCTCCCATCCTATCGCTGTTGTATTCGCTATTTTTAATAATTCGATCTATGTCTTGTACACAAATTCTACAGATAGGATGTGAGATAAAATCAGAATGATAGAGAGAAACCAATGAACTCCTGGTACCAGCGACATACTGAAGTGATCCGGAACTATTCCCGGATTAAAGACGATACCCCGCGATTCCGTTATACTACAGATTGACTGGATTCCCCTGAGTTGACACTGGATACTCACCTTCGATTATTCACAATCAATGAAGTGGCCAAGATCTTAAAGCGGGCGCCAGCAACTGTGCGGAAGTATGTCAAGGTGAAGAAACTGGTACCAGATGGAAAGCAGATTGTGGGTGCCAGGGAGCAGCTGCTGTGCACCCCTGAGGCTGTTGCAGGTTATCATTCTCCAGGCTATGACATATTCTCCTCGCATTATCATAAGGAGTATGTACCTGATTACCGATTTGATCATTGGGGTAATGATAATCGACTCAAGACTGGGGCCCAACTGCAGGAGCTGTTTCATATCTCTGACGATCAGTACCGCCGGGATCGGGAGAAGAAATTGCTCGTCGCGGATACCAACCATGACTCACATGATGCTACTGAGCACAGGCACAAACCCAGCACCATCAGGGCCTATCTTAAGAAGATAAGGGTGACCCCGATGAAGCGGCTGAAATGGCACCAGGAAAAATAGGATACCACAATTCTTTGCTGGTCCGTGAAAAGATATGCGAGCTGTTCCGGTTGGGACCGTCGGTTTTTAAAAGTGCTATAGATAACCAGATGATTGCCAGTGTTGTGGAGTGCACCCCTAAAGCTGGACACATCTGAGTAAAAGTTAATACATTGCCGGCAGGCCCTTGATCATCAGCGGTCCCGGCCCGGCACCGTCAAATGGGGGTGCCAAATGATGGATTTACCCCGGAGCACGTACTACTATAAGTCGAGGGATAAGACCGGGAAAGAGCGGGAAGATGCTGATCTACGTGACCGCATAGAGCGGTTGGCCCTGCGTTTCCCCCGCTATGGTTACCGGCGCGTGACGGCTCAACTGAAGCGGGATGGCCTGAAGGTGAACCACAAACGGGTTCTGCGGATCATGGGGGCTTCGGATCTGCTGTGCCGGGTCAAACGGAAGTTCGTACGAACCACCGACAGTAATCATGATTACCGGATATACCCGAACCTCTACCGTAACAGGGTTCCTGATGGCCCCAACCAGGTATGGGTGGCGGACATCACCTACATCCGGTTGTCGACCGACTTCGTTTACTTGGCAGTGATCCTGGATGCTTACTCAAGGAAGGTGGTAGGCTGGTCACTGTCCCGAAAGATCGATGCTCAGTTGACCTGTGCAGCGCTGAAGGTGGCCATCACGTCACGGTGGCCGTCCAGGGGATGCATCCATCACTCCGATCGAGGTGTTCAGTACGCTGCGCAGGTCTACACTGAACTCTTGCAGGAACACGGGTTCCAGATCAGCATGTCGCGTAGAGGTAATCCCTACGACAATGCTCAGGCCGAGAGTTTTTTCAAGACCCTCAAATGCGAAGAGGTGTACCTGACGGAATATAGCTCCATGAAAGAGGTCAAGAACCGGCTTGGTGAGTTTATTGATCAGGTCTATAACAAAGAGAGGCTACATTCGGCGCTGGGCCTGCCCGGCCAGGGCTACGTCAGTCCAGCGGAGTTTGAATACCACGCCAACGCCAACGGCGGGGAAATCAACAACAACGGGCATAAAGGGGATGTATTAACTTGGCAGGAAATCTGTCCAACTTGAAGGGTACAGTCCATTGGGGATGTTTTGGGCGTAGATGAGTAGTGCGTTTATGAGCAACACAGGTAGGGCAGTGATGGTCAAAGTATTCATGGCTAACTCCTCCTTCCAGGAGCGGTATGCATCTTAAAGGTACCTATGACCAGTAAATACAAGACCGTATTTCTTTGGGGCTGGAAGATAGCTGACTGTGACGGAGGGCAGGAGGCGTCGGCACTCACCCACTCACTTCGTGATTCCCCCGCTACATCCAAGAGAGGGATCAAGTGGGGGCAGTGTTAAGTTCTTTCCATGAACTGATACTAACATCTCCCGTGGCTAAACTGAGACTTTACCCAAGTGCATGTTGTTATCAAAACCAATTTATTAACTTGCTACCAAGGCAAGTAAGGAGGAAAACATGGTTTTAACCCCATCGATGATGCTGGCATTAGGCACCAAGGCTCCAGATTTTGAGCTTCCGGACGTCGTGTCAGGGGCAACGATATCACTGAATAACTTTAAGAACCAAAAAGGGTTGCTCGTCATGTTTATATGCCGTCACTGCCCGTATGTCCAACATGTCAAATACGAGCTGGCACGTCTTGGCAAGGATTTCGCCGACATTGATCTAGGCATAGTCGCCATCAGCGCCAATGATGTCAAGCAGTATCCCGAGGATGCTCCTGAGAAGCTGCGGGAAATGTCTCAGGATCTAGGTTTTACTTTTCCGTTCTGTTATGATGGGAGCCAGGAAGTGGCAAAAAAATACACAGCTGCCTGCACGCCAGACTTCTTTCTCTTTGATCAAAAACGGGAGCTGGTTTACCGAGGACAGCTTGATGATAGCCGACCGGATAATGGCAACCCTGTGACGGGACAAGACCTCCGGACAGCGATTGATGCAGTTCTATCTGGAATTCCAATCAGTGGTGAACAGAAACCGAGCATCGGTTGCAATATCAAGTGGAAACAGGGGAATGAACCTATCTATTTTAGGCCGTAGAATGACTTGAATCGTGAAGGATCAAGCACCAAGAATCTCACTAATTGTCCAGCAATAATTCTCGGCGTTGAACCGACTATCGCAATCCCATTTATACCGGATTTAAATATATCCGATTCTTTCCACAATTGGATATTACAGCCACGGCCAACCTGTGCAAGCGGTTTTGATGACGGATATCAATTCCAATGTATCGGTTCAGACCCTTTTGGACAGCTGGGGCTAAAAACTGAGAGATACATACTGCATTTCCAAGGGTTAATAGGCACATCCTCTGGATCGTTATCTGTTGTAACGCTGGGGTCGACTAGCGCTCTCAAATACTATCATTTTCGTTACATTCCCGGCGCTGTTTCAACACCCCGTACCAAAAGTGCCCCAAAACGCACCCCAAAATCAACATTTTAAAAAAACTAGCGACTCTGAAATAGCCTGGCGGCGTTATTCACCACACAGCCTACGTTCTGTGATGGATCTTCGGGATTTCATGCAGCAATTGTGGTAAATGGGTCAGGAAGTGTCGTGGATTCCAGATGAAACATTTTCTCTCGGTTCGGGAATATGGTCAACTGGCATACCGGTGAATTCTCAGTGTCTTAAGAATGCCCGCTCCCCGCAATTGAGTTACCCCTAATTTTTCAAATCCCGAGGGCTTACGTTCGCTGACAATGGTATTTGGGCGCAATCTGATCATTCACTGAAGAGAGTGAGCCGAATCCTACTGCAGATAATTGGTTTTTGCTGATACTGCCTCTTTAATTCGGTCTGAGCCCGTCTACCATTCGTTGCCCCGTAATCTGCCCGAAATAATTCTCAATGCAGCGGAAAGAAACTTCCAAAGCACCAATGGTTCGTCGCCTTAGGCTACACCATCCTCGGGAGCGATTGATTAATCCGTATCCGACAAATGGTATGGTTGATTACGGTTCTTTACGGTTCTTTGCGGTCGCTCAAGTTCTTGGCCTAGTCCGGAGGAGACGCCAAATGAGCTCCGGTTAAGGCTACTTTGTCGAAGGAAAACAAGGACTTGTGCCGCGGAGAGGACTCGAACCTCCACATCCATTGGGATACTGGATCCTAAATCCAGCGCGTCTACCAGTTCCGCCACCGCGGCAGTGGTCTCCTTAGCGTTTCCGCTATAATGTTACCGCCGTTTGCCCCGTCAATCCAAAGGGATGTATGCCGGTCATGCCTCCCGCCGGGATGGAAGTTAACGCAGCAACAGCATTTTACGGGTGATGGTACGTCCCGGGGTGCGAACCTGATAGAACCACATGCCCTTGCGGGCCGGACGCCCATCCCCATCG
Organism: Fidelibacterota bacterium; assembly: GCA_022564085.1. Lineage (GTDB taxonomy): Bacteria > Fidelibacterota > Marinisomatia > SCGC-AAA003-L08 > TS1B11 > JACZSB01. Next base: position 9,066 of record JADFMC010000053.1, read on the forward strand.
GTACCGTCCCAGGTGACCTGGTGATAGCCGCCCGCGGTAATGCCGTCGTGTAGGGCCACCAACTCTCGTCCCAGCAGATCGTAGACGGCCACGCGCACCTGCTGCTCCACTGGTAGGCCGAACCGGATGACGGTGGTATCGGTAAATGGGTTGGGGAGGTTTTGTTCCACCACCAGCTGGTCAGGCAAGGGGCTCTCCGGTGCTGCGGCCAGAGCCGGCAACTGCAGCAGGTCGATGATCGTCAGGCCGTTGTTTTCGCCCCACAGACCGGCGCCCAGCAGATAGCGGGCTTCAGCGCCTGGGCGGCTCTCCTGGCCGGCTTGCCGGTCCCAGGCCAGAAATACCATGGCGCTACCCAGTCCGCCGGCCGCCCCGTCAGGTAGCCCCTGGCCGGCAGCGAAGCTCAATCGGGCCGGGATGTCCACCGAGCCATCCTCCCGCACCACACCCACTCCCATTACGATCATGCCGGTCCCTGCGCCACCGCCGGATGTGTCGATCACCGCCACCTCATCGCCCTGTTCCAGGTACCGGCCTCCCATGGTAACCGCCTGGGCCGTGATGAAGTGTATCCCTC
>JADFMC010000373.1 GCA_022564085.1 Fidelibacterota bacterium
ATACGATGTGAACTACTACACGCTGGACCTGGCGATCGATCCGGCCGATTCCTCCATCGCCGGTTCTCTGTACCTGGAGGCCACGGTTATCCACCCCCTGGACCGGCTGGTGCTCGACCTGGATGACCGCTTCGAGGTCACGGCAGTCATGGGCCCCGGTTCCGGTGACTCGCTGGCTTTCGTACATCGCCAGGGGCGGCTCACGGTGAGCTATTCGCAAACGATTCAGCCGGGGGAGCAGGTGGCGGCCACAGTATATTACCACGGTTATCCCCTGGTGGCGGTCAACCCGCCCTGGGGCGGGGGCTTCACCTGGGACACCACCGCCGCCGGCCAGCCCTGGATCGCCGTCCAGTGTGAGGGCGAAGGGGCCGACATCTGGTGGCCCTGCAAAGACCACCCCTCCGATGAGCCCGACTCCATGGACTTAAGCTTCACGGTGCCCGAGCCGTTACTGGCTATCTCCAACGGCCGGTTCCGGGGCGTGTCCATCAATGACAACGGCACCCGCACCTTCCGTTGGCACGTTTCCACCAGCATCAATAATTATGGGGTCACCGTGTGCGTGGCGCCCTACCGCACCATCGAGCGGGAATACGTCAGTGTGGCGGGCGATACCATCCCCTTCACATACTGGGTGCTGCCGGAGAACTACGAAAAAGGGCTGGAAATAGTGCCGGAATTTTTAGACCACTTGCACTTCCTGGAGCGCACCCTGGGGCCCTATCCGTTCAGGGCGGACAAGTATGGAGTGGCTGAAACCCCCTACCTGGGCATGGAGCACCAGACCCTGATTGCCTATGGCAATCAATACCGCCAGGATAAATTCGGGATCGACGCCCTGCACCTGCACGAACTGGCCCACGAGTGGTGGGGCAACCAGGTCACCGCCGCCGACTTCAACGACCTATGGCTCCACGAGGGGTTCGCCGTCTATATGGAGGCCCTATATATTGAGGAGCAGCAGGGTGACTCGGCCCTGCACGCCCGGATGGCGGGCATCAGGCCCTATTTCAATAACCGCAAGCCGGTCGCGCCCCGTGAATCGTTGACCATGGCCCAGATCTATAATCTCCCGCCCGATTATACCAAGTCCGACGGGGATATTTACCGCAAAGGCGGCTGGATCCTGCACACCTTGCGCTACCTGATCGGCGATCAGGCCTTCTTCGAAGCGCTGCGGCGCATGGCCTATCCCGATTCGTCCCTGGAGCAGGTCACCGATGGCCGCCAGACCCGCCTGGCCACCACCGATGAATTTCGGCGCATCACCGAGGCCGCTTACGGCCGGGAGCTGGGCTGGTTCTTCGACCTCTACCTGAGGCAACCGAAATTACCAGTGCTCAAGGTCAAGCAACGGCGCAACAAGCTCATCCTGAAGTGGAAGACCCCCGGCCGGCGCCCTTTCCCCATGCCGGTGGAAGTGGCCTTGGAGGACACAGTCTGGCTGGTGGAAATGCCCAAGGGCCGCGCCAAGGTGCAGCTGCCGCCGGGGGCCCAGCCGGTGGTGGACCCGCGCAGCTGGATATTGAGGGCGGAGTAGCCCGTCGCCGGGCTCATCCTGCCCCGGTCATTATTATACTTTAGTAGAGGAAAAGGACCCCAGGCCTGGCGACCCGGGGTCCTTTACATTTCCAATAGCGACCGCCGCTACTTGAGCAGGATCATCTTAATGGTGCGGCTGTAGTCGGGCGTAACCATCCTGGCGAAGTACATTCCCGATGCTATGGGGGCGCCGGCGGCCGTCTTACCGTTCCAGATCACGTCGAAGTAACCCGGAGGCATATGGCGGTCCAGTAGGCGCACAACTTCCCGCCCGCGCAGGTCATAGACGATCAACTCCACCCTTCCCTGGCGCGGGGTCTCGAAGCGCAAGGTGGTGTTGGGATTGAACGGGTTGGGGTAGTTCTGGCGCAGGGCGAATTCCACCGGCAGCAGATCGTCGGGATCGTTGGCCAGGGTGCTCCCGTCGAACGTAAGGGTGAAGGGACCATTGCTCGCCAAAGTGGAGTCGGTCCCGTCCTTGGCCATGATGATCCAGGTGCCGGTAAGGGTGCTCTTGGCCGCGTTCGACATG
>JADFMC010000054.1 GCA_022564085.1 Fidelibacterota bacterium
CTGCCCGATGATATCCATTTGGCCCGCACCGCCGCCGGCGCCGTCGTCAGTCTCACGTCGGGGATGACCACGGACGGCCGCCCCGTCCTGGAGCGGATTAGCTCCATCAAGGCCTATTGGTTCGGCTGGCATAATTTCTACCCGGAAACAGAAATTATCCGGCCCTGAACCGCCGCTTGTCACCCTTATCATCCGCCAGCTTAAATTTGCGGCTAGCATGGCGGTTTATAAGTTGAGGGAGACACACCATGAAGTTTGCCCGTTCCATTTATAGTATCCTGGCTCTATTGTCGGCCATGGCGGTATTTCCAGCGCGAGCCGCCGCCCAGGATTTTTTCCCCTATCCGGTGAAGAAAACCACCCTGGATAATGGCTTGGATATTCTGATTGTGGAGATGCCTGAATTTAAGGATGTGCTCAGCTTCAATATGCTGGTCCTGGTGGGGGCCCGTAACGAGCCGGAGGCGGGGAAGACCGGTTTTGCCCACCTGTTCGAGCACATCATGTTCCGCCATAAGTTCAACGGTGAGCCGAACGGTTACGCCGATGCCATCGACCGGCTGGGCGCTCACAACAACGCCTGGACCTGGTTCGATGTTACTTTTTACCACCCCCTGACGTTCACTGCCAACCTAGAAGCCGTCACCCGCCCTTCCGGAGAGGTGATTCCCGGCCTGTTGGAGCTGGAGGCCGCCCGCTTCACGGCCCTTAACTTCGACGAAGAAATTTTTAAAACGGAGACCGGCGCCGTAATGGGGGAGTATCGCAAGAGCGCCGCCAGTCCCCGCCTGGCCATGAGCGAAAAGCAGCTGGCGCTGGCCTATCCTGATCACCCCTATGGGCACACAACGATGGGGTTCTATGATGATGTAATCGATATGGCCAACCATTATGAGCACGCCCGTTGGTTCCATAGCACCTATTATCGGCCTAATAACTGCGTGTTGGTAGTTGCAGGGGATATTACCCAGGAGGATTTGCTGCCCGATTTGGTGGCCGCCTTCGGTGGCTGGGAGCCGGGAGATATCCCCGCAGTGCCGGACCTCGATCCTACCCTCAACGGTGAGAAACGCGGCGAAGTGCCCTGGGAGGCCCCGGTGCCGCCCCGGGTCAGCGTATCCTACCTGTCGCCCCGATTCGTGGCGGGCAGTAAGGCCACGGCTGTGGGCCAGGTGCTGGGCGAACTGCTCACTTCCGAATCAGCGCCTCTGTATCGGTTGCTGCGGTCTGAGAAAAAAACGGCCAGTTCACTACACCTGAGCGCGACCGAGGGCTTTGGGCCCCGTCTGGTGGAGCTCGACGCCCAACTGTTCAACGATCAGTATGCCGATCGGGGGACGGTGCTCGTCGAGGAGGTGATCGATGATGTTATCGCGGGGTGCGAAGACTTGAAACACTTCTCGGAGCTGCAGGGCGCCGGGCAGCTGCTGGAGATGGTCAAGAGTAAATACAAGTATGACCTGCTGGCCCAGTTGAACAGTCCCGCCAATGTGGCCCTCAATCTGGCGTACTATTATCGGTTCGAACGTGATCCCCAGGTGCTGGACCGGTTGGTCCGCTCGGTCCAGGAACTCACCCCCGGTGATATCGAGGCCTTCGCCCGGGACTATTTCGTGGCGGACAATCGAGTGGTGGTCACCCTGGCCCCGGTTCAGCAGTAATCAGGTGTCGGTTAAGGCTGGGCCCAAGATGAATTGCCGCTACTGGCAAAGACAAGGAATCAGTTCCATGAGAACCTATTTGCTGCTGCTGCTAATGGCTGGTAGCACCTCGCTTGGCGCGAAGAAGATCAAATTATTGGTGCTGGATTCCCCCTCGGGAATGGTACAGGTGCGAGTGATGGTACAGGCTGGTTCGGCCTACGATCCTCCTGGCCTTGAGGGGCTGGCGGCCCTCACCGCTGAGATGTTGATCGAGGGTGGATTCGGGCCACCGGGCGAGCCGGTTACCAAGGAAAGGCTGGCGGAGATAACCCGCCCCTGGGGTAGCGCAGCCCGGCCGAATGTCAGGGTGGAGAAGGAGACTTCCACCTTCAGGTTTACGGTCCCGCTGGAGGCGTTCGAAGAATATGCCGCCCGGATAATGAAACCGATGTTTACCCAGCCGTTGTTTGCCACTGAGGAGCTTGATCGCCTGCGCAAAGAGACCCACGTATATATCGAATCGACCCTGCGGCTGGAGAACACCGAGCTGCTGGGTCTGTATGCCCTGGACAACTACATTCATGAAGGCACGCCCTATGGCCATTTGCCCGAAGGGACTGTCCAGGGGGTAGGCGCGGTGGCGGTGGGCGATCTGCAGCGCTTCTACCGATCATACTATACAGCAAAAAACATCACGGTGGGTGTTTCCACCAGCGACCAACAGGTTCACGCGCTGATCCAGGATGCCCTCAGTAGGGTGGGCCGGGGGATCAAGGCTAAAAAGCTGCGGGCACCGAAAGCGTCCGCCGCCCCGGCTATAACCGGCCGCCAGCTGCTGATAGTCAGCCAGCCCACCACCATCGCCACCGGAATCCACCTGGGGTTTCCCATCCAGGTGGGCCGCCAGGACCCGGATTACTGGCCCTTGTACGTGGTCAATGTGGCGTTCGGTACGCACCGGGACAGCTTCGGCCGCCTCTATTCCGACATCCGCAATGCCCGGGGGTACAACTACGGCGACTACTCCTATATCGAGTGGTTCCAGAGCCGGCCCTTCGCTCTCTTTCCGCCGCCCAATGTGCCCCGGCGGGAACAATACTTCAGCATCTGGATCCGGCCGGTGGCCCACGAATATGCCCACCATATCACCAAAGCCGCCACCTGGGAACTGGAGCACCTGATTGCCGACGGACTCACTGCCGCCCAGGTCGAGCAGGCCAAGAACAAGGCCAAGGTGCTCTATCTGAACCTGGCTGAAACCGCCGGGCGCCTGCTGAGCTACCGGATGGACGATGATTTTTATGGGCTCGACCAGGGCTATCTGGATGATTACCTGCGGGCCATAGACCGGGTGACTGTGGACCAGGCCAACAGTGCCATCAGGCGTCATCTGCAATCGGCGCACCTTAAGTATGTGATCGTCACCGATGAAGAGTGGGCGTCGCGCCTGGCCGAGGACATTGCGGCCGGCAGTAACGCCAAAGGTAAAGGCCCCGCCGAGTACAATCTAGAGGGTCATGAAGAGAACGGAGAGCTGGTATATGACATCCCGCCGGAAATGGAGGAGATTATTAGCCAGGACCAGGAGTGGGAAAATCACCCCCTGAACATTCCCGCCGGCAATATCCGGGTGGTCAGCTCGAAGCAGCTATTCGAAAATGCCCGGCTCATCGAACCCTAGAATAGGGGCTTTCCTTTAAAATCACTGGGTAATAACCGGACTGGAGCGGGTTTATCTCAGCATTTGATAATCGGTTTCGCACGGTTGCCGAGGGACGATTCGGGATTACCTGTGTGTTGATAATAAAGTGTTACCCATGTCCTGATAATAAACTGTTACCCATGTCCTGGTTTGTTCATAAATCTTCCCCCTCTCTTGAAAGAGAGGGGCCTCGGCCTAGCCGCCACTGCGAGTCGGCGTCGTGAAACGACCGGGGTGAGTTTACGGACAACCACTATCTGATCATTTGAACATACACCTGATTCCAGGCCTCAAACCGCCACTCCCACCGATCTGATCCAGCCAGCCAGTAAAATGGCGTGATAGGCTTCGGATCTGAGCCTGTCCGGGGAGAAACGGTCTCCTGACTTATGGAAAATAATGCTTGCTTCGGATATGATTAAGTTGGAAGTTCGCGCTGGCTCATGTTTGTTGTCTTGCTTTGTTCGAATCAGGTTGCAGGTAGTTTTAATCTCACCGCTCTATTCCCGTTAACAAAGAAATTCACGTCGCAGTGAGCTCCGGGTGCGCCCACGATTCGCGTTGGCATGTCGATCAGTGCGAGTCTGGAATAAATTAAATTCGCAGGTCCTAGAATCAGCCCGGTGAGGCCAAGCGCCTCTGGGACCGGCAGTAGCATAGAGGAATCAAAATCGTGAAGAAATTATACGTTGGAAATATACCTTTCACCACCACCGAAGAGGAGATCAAAGCCCTGTTCGAGCCTTTTGGCCCCATAGAATCGTTGAACCTGATCCATGACCGTGACACCGGTCGTTTCCGGGGCTTCGGGTTCGTGGAGTTGGAAGATGATAAGGCCGAAAAGGCCCGGGCCGAGCTCGATGGCAAGGATATCGGCGGCCGCATGTTGCGGGTTAACGAAGCCGACGACCGGCCTCGGAAACGGGATTATCGCTGGTAAAATAGCTTTACCCGACTGAACGCAATAGCCATTCTAAGAATAAGGACGCGTCTGCAGGCGCGTCCTTTTCGTATCCCCGATGTATTAACCTGATAAAATCGTCCTGGCGCTGGCAGGGCCGATTACTCCGGCAGCGGCTCACCCAACTCCAGCAATTTGGCATGGGCCTCGGCGAATTGGGTTGCCGCCCGCCCCACGTAGGTGGTGACCTCGTCGATGTAGCCATCGGCGGAAGCCGACCAGACCCGGTTCAAATAACGCTCTCCAGCGGCGAAGATGCTCATGACATCCGCATAAGCCTGTAGTCCATGGACCTGGACGATCACTTCCCGGGATTCTACGAAAGTGTTCAAATCGGCTGGGAATATCGCGTCGATCCGGTGGCGGAATGCGTATACGTTCAGCGCGTCCTTCTCCTGGTTTAGCGCGTCGATATTACGGACCACATTTTCCAGGCTTGACACCACATCCTGCAGGTTGGTCTCCATGACCCCTGCAGAACGCGAGGCCCGGACGGTGGCCAGCCGCACCGCCAGCACTCCCCCGGCCCCAACCAGCAACGCCGATATGAACCAGCTCCAGGAGACTATTTCCCATACGTCCAAGACCGATAGGATTGCACCGCCCAGGAAACCAACCGCAATTAACAGGTAACCGATCTGCTTCATGGCCTGCTCTCCTTAACCGGTACCGATTACGCCGGTGATCACGTAGTAGATAGCGAAACTGACCCCGATCAGTGCCTCGCCTACAATCAACCCGGCGGCTACGGGGACACCCACGTTCTCGGCCCACTGGGCGCCCTTTTTCCAATCGATCAGCACCCTGGCGACGGTACCGACAGTATAAGTCAGCACAATATTGAAAGGCAGGTAAAATCCCAACCCCACCAGGATACCCAGCCCTCCAATGCCGCTGGCGCTGAGCAGGGCCCCCATGCCTGCGCCGGCCATGTATTTCTGGACCGGGACCTCATCCCCCAGGATCCCGCTGATCATGGCCGCCAAGGCTTGCGCCTGGGGAGCCGGCAAGGTGGTCGAGCCCAGGGTGTATGCTTTGTGCAGGACGAATATAAGCCCCATTATCAGGATCGGGCCCAGCCAGGTGCCCAGGAACTGGGCGATCTGTTGCTTGCGGGGTATGGCCCCCACCAGGTATCCCGTCTTTAAGTCCAGCATCAGGTCGGTGGCCTGGGCCATGGCTACACAGGCCGCGGCGCCCACCATCACCGATGATATGATGGCTGCCCGGTCGCCCAACCCGCTGCTGATGATGATCAGGATGGTTACCGCGATCAGGGTCATGCCACTGAGCGGCGACCAGTTCGTGCGTCCGATGCACTCCGACAGCACCACCCCGGCCACCCAGATCCACCCTGTCCCCAGCAATGCCATGGCGGCGCCCCTAAGCAGCCCCATCTCAGCCACCGAGTTAACCGCGATAACCAGCAGCAGTAGTGTCGCCAGTCCCACACCGATATATAATAGCCGGATGGGCATCTCGTCCTGGGAAATTGCCGACTTGGTCTTAGAGGCCATCTGCATGCTGCGCACTGCGCTCACCACCAACGGCAGAGCAATGACGATCCCGGTGAGGGCGCCGCCGATCAACATGCCGATCCCCACCGGGCGGAATAGTTGTATCCGCAGGTAATTGGGCAGGGTTTGCCCGGCCGCGGCCAATGCCTGTTGATCCGGCAGCAATCCTTGGGCGGCCAGGATCGGGGCCAGGAACCAATAGCAGACAAAGCCCCCGACGATGAAGTAGACGCCGCCTCTACCGGCCAGGAAGCCTACCCCGATAGTCAACATTGATAGATACCAGACCCCGTTCAGATACTCGGGCCAGCCGAAGATTGCTCCCAGGTTCCAATTGGCGATACCGAAAGATTGAGAGAAGTAATGGGCCAGGGCACTCACCAGTACGCCGCCCATGAGCAGTTGGGCCTTGTAGATACCGGCGCCGGGGGATTTCAGTATGGTGGCCACCGCAATGCCCCCCGGGAAAGCCAGCCGCTCATAGTCAATCATCTGCTTGCGCAGCGGGATTATAAATGCAATGCCCAGGACTCCACCGGCGATACAGCCGAATACCATCAGCACCGGGCTGAAATCGGTATGCCCCAATATAAACAGCGCCGGGATGGTAAACATCATTCCTGCCGAGGCGCCGTTCACTGAACTGGCAATGGTCTGGTTGATATTGTTCTCGATGATACTGGTACGTTTCATGACGCCGCGCAGTACCCCGAAACCAAGGATGGCGGCCAGCTCGGAGCCTTCGATGGAGAACCCCAGGATCAATGAAGCATAGCCGATGCTGATAGTGATCAGAGCGCCGATTATATAACCGACTACAATGGCCGGTAAGGTCAGCTCGGGATAGGGTCCCCGGCGGACAGGTAAAGCCGATTCGATTTCCGCAGCGGTCACACTTGGTTCTCCGTTAATCGGTTAGTTCCGTCATAATCCCACGGCATCCCACGCGGGCTAAGGGAATACCGCCCTACCTGATGGGCCGGCAGCCAATTGAATAACGGCCTTCCTTATGATCAATAAGAATATTTATGCCTGGCTGTATATCTCAAAGTCCGGAAATTAAATGTAAATGCGCTCGGGGGTGAAATGTTTTGCACCCTGAATACTTGTAGGGGCGTAGCCTCGGCATAGCCTACCCTGGGCGTACCCGCCCTACGGGGAGCCCGGCGAGCCCCGCGGTACGCCCTCTTTAGAAGAAAAGTGTAGGAGCCGCCTGGGCTCCAATTAACCGGCCGGGAGAGAGCCCCGGCCTAATTGTCGCAGCGGCTATAGATTGGCCCTTAAGAATCTGGTCATCCGCTGGTATAGATGGTACCTCACGTCGGTCAGGGAATGGCGCTGGTTGGGGTAAAACATCAGGTCGAAGGGCTGGTTACGGTCCACCAAGGCCTCGATCAACTGCCAGCTGTTCTGGGCATGGACATTATCGTCCCCGGTCCCGTGGATCAGCAACAACCCGCCGCGGTAGCCCTCCACATGTTCCAGTACATTTGTGGAGGCATAACCAGCCGCATTGTCCGCCAGCAGCCCCATGTAGCGCTCGGTCCAGGCCGTATCGTAGAGGCGGAAATCCGTTACCGGCGATACCGCCATGCCCATTTTGAATAGGTCGGCCGCACCTGATAGCGCCAGGGCGGTGGCATATCCGCCGAACGACCAGCCCCACAGGCCGATGCGCTCGGGATCGCCCCAGCTTTGGCGCCCTATCCAGCGGGCCGCCTCCTGCAAGTCGTGCAGCGGCCAACGGCCAATGTCGCCGTACGCCAGGCTGGTGAATGCTTTGCCCCTGCCGCCGGTGCCGCGATTGTCGGCAATCAGAATTATGAACCCCTGTTGACTAAGGTAGTAATGCCACAGGCCCCGTTCGCCGGCCCACCTGTCCCGGGCCGCCTGTGAGCCGGGGCCGCCATAGGTGTAGATCAAGGTGGGATAGTGCCGGCTGGGGTCGAAATTGGGGGGCTTGAGCAGGGCGGCATTCAGCTTGGCGCCGTCACTAGTAGGCAAAGTGAACAGGTCCCAGGCCGGTACTCTCCCCTTCAGCGCCGGTATGGAGTGCTCCGCCAGCCAATGCACCCGCTCCCCGCTCGCAGTTGCGTGCAGGCTCACCTGCGGGGGAGTGCCGGCGGTGGAACGCCACAGAATATAGTTCTGATGGCCGGGGGCCAGGTCGATTGTGTTCCAGCCGCCGGGTGTGGTCAGACGTCGAGGTTCAGACCCCTCCACCGATACGACATAGACTTGCTGCTGTTCGGTCCCGTCCTTTTTACCCGTGAAGTATACCTCACCCCGGTCTTGGTCCACCGTGATAATTGCAGTTACCTCCCACTCGCCAAAGGTCAGTGGCTGCGGCTGCCCGCCCTCCAGCGAGTGCCGGTATATATGCCGGAAGCCGGACTGCTCCGAGGTCCAGATAAAGCTGCCGCCGTCGTTCAGAAACTGAGGTTTACCGGGCAGGTCCACCCAGGCCGGGTCGGACTGCCGGGCCGCCGTCGTAGTACGCCCGGTCCGCAGGTCAAGCAACACCAGTTCCAGGTTCCGTTGGCGGCGGTCCAGGCGGTAAAAGGCGGCTTCCTGCGGCCGGCCGGTCCAGAAAATACGGGGCACGTAGATGTCCTGCTGAGGCCCCAGGTCGAACCACCGGGTCCGGCCCCTGCGGACCGCTACCAACCCCAACCGCAGGTAGCTGTTCCGTTCGCCCACCTTGGGATAGCGCACTGAGGTAATTTGTGGATAATGGGCCAGTTCATCCACCAAGGGATAGACCCGTAGGTGTCTCTGGTCGAACTGCAGGAAAAGGATGCTCTTGCTGTCAGGGGACCACTTGAAAGCCCGTGTCAGAGAGAACTCCTCTTCGTACAGCCAATCGGCCTGGCCATTGATGATGCCCGGGCTGCCATCGCTCGTCAGGCGCCTGGTCTTGTCCCGGTCCAGGTCCAGCACATACAGATCGTGGGCCATTACGTAGGCCACTTTGCGGCTGTCGGGGGAAAATTTCACGTTTGACTGGGGCTGTTGGCCCTTGGTGAGCGGCTGAATTGTTTCACTCTGGCGGTCGTAGAGGTAATAATTAGCTTCGGTAGACCGCCGCCAGAGCAACCGGCCGTCGCCGGGAATGATCACGTAGCGCCGGTCCGGAGAAAAGTCCACATCCTTCAGGGGGTGGACGCGTTGGATACCGTTTGCGCGTAAAAATTCCCGGTCCCATAGCGGATTTTCTTCGCCGGTTGCCAGGTCATGGACCACGATCACCGTGTCCGCGGCCCGCTCCCGTCTCAGGGCGACGGCGCCCTCCGCCGTAAGCCAATCCACCACGGCCACCTTTTCCTGAAAATAATCCTGATTTTGGAATATATCTTCCAGTGTCATTTTCTGGGCCGGGAGGGTGGAGGCCAGCCCGATTATAATTGGCAGCAGGCGGTTAGTTATCATAAATGATTCTCCTTTATACCGTGAAAGGGCTGAAACCTAATTCCACCGAGGGCTGATAGCAAGCCCGCTTGAGGCCACCCGCTGTCACCTGCTGGTTGTGGGTTGAGCGTGATCATGGTTACCTTCGGGTTCCATGCCTTCCGGCCCATCAGAGATTTCATTGCGCATCGGGGTTGATGTGGGGGGGACCAAGATCGAAGCTGCCGCTTTGAATCCCGACGGCTTGATCCGGGACCGCCGCCGGATTCCCACCCCTAGCGGCAGCTACCCCGGGACCGTCCAGGCCATTGTGAACCTGGTGCGGGAGATCGAGCGCGAGTTGGGGGAAGAAGGCACGGTGGGCGTGGGCATTCCCGGGGTTGTATCGGCGGACAGCGGCCTG
>JADFMC010000374.1 GCA_022564085.1 Fidelibacterota bacterium
TGACCAGCCTTATGGAGCTGGAGGATCTGGACTACTTGCTGGATGCTGTACTGGAACTGGAGGCCGGCGCTGATCTGCTGCAATCGATCAATTTGAAAGGTTGACGGATGAAGGTGAATATAGCACATAATCGATCATTTATCACGATAGGACTCACGCTGCTGCTGGGTTGGATGACCCTGGCGGCCCAGACCATAGGGGAACCCGGGTTGCAACCTGCCGGCCGGGACGATCTCGCCCTGGCCTGGTGGCAAGAGGAGGCCGAAGATCTCCCCCCCATGGGACCCATGATGCACCCCGGGCCATGGCCCCAACACAGTCCCCGCCAGTCCAGTATGGTGCGCATGTGGAAGCTGACCGAATACCTTGAACTATCTGAGGAACAGGCCGAAAAGTTCTTCCCCCGGGCGCGGGGCCACCGGGATGAAATGCATAAAATCGGAGAGCAGCGCCGGGAGTTGCACCAGCAATTCGTGAAAAAGATCGAGAGCGGTAATGTTTCCCGCCGGGACACCAAAAAGTTTATAGATCAGCTGCACCGGCTCGACCTGGCCCGCCTGGACCTACGGCGCAAGCATATGACGGGGGCGGAGGATGTACTGACCGTGGTCCAGCAGGCCAAATATGCCACCTTCGACGAGCATTTCATGGGCCAGTTGCGGCGGCGGCTAGGTGATCGGGATATCCGACGTGAAATGAAGGGTAAGGCCTTCAAACGCAAGCGGGATTACCGCCGGGCGGTTCCCCGCATGCACTGGTTTGATCGCTGAGGGAAATGTCAGTCCTATAACTTATGTGATCAAATTACAGGCCGCTCATTAGCTGCGGCAGAACCGGCTTGCCCTTCAGCCACAAGCCGGGTTGAAATGTTGGTCCATTCCTACCCGGCTAACTTAAATTCAATATCAAAGTAGGTTCCAATCCCGGCCGCTTTTCGGTGTGCCGCCCGGTATCGGTGGGCTGTCGCTGGTAGCCTGCGCTGAATAATAGTCGTACCACAACTGATGGACGTCATCCGACTGGTTAATATTGCCCTGTTTGCCAACCATGGCGTTGCGCCCCAGGAAGTAGAACTGGGGCAGCGGTTCTATATTGACGTGGAAATCCACGCTGACCTGGGCCGGGCCGCCCGGGAGGATTCGCTGGAACATAGCATCGACTATAACGCCGTATATCACACCACCGCCCAGGCCTTCACCAGTACCAACTGCCGGCTAATCGAGGGGGCGGCCTGGCTCATATTAAAGGCTCTGTTTAAGCAGTTTCCGGCCGAGGAGATCACCGTTCGCCTGCGGAAGCCATCCGCCCCGGTGGAGGGCATATTCGATACCGTCGAGGTGCAGCTGACCAGGCGGCGCGCGGAGATGCAGGATGCCTGAGCGAGTGATACTCGGCCTGGGTAGTAACCTGGGTGATAGGGCCGGCCACCTGGCCGCTGCCGCCCGCCGGTTGGCCGCCAGTGATGGGATCGCCGTGGTGGCCGCCAGCTCCATTTACGAAACGGCGCCGCTGGGGGTCACCGACCGGCAGCCGGACTATCTGAACCAGGTGCTGGTCTTAGAAACCGATATGCCGCCGGAAGAGCTGCTCCAAGTCTGCCAGAATCTTGAGCAGGAGCGGGGACGAACTAGTAGTCATCGGCCACTGAGCCCCCGCACTCTCGATATCGATTTGATCGTGTATGGCGCCTCGGTAACGGCCTCCCCCAGCCTGATATTGCCCCACCCGCGCTACCATCAGCGCCGGTTTGTGCTGCTGCCGTTGGCCCAAGTGCAGCCCGACTTCCGGGACCCGGTCACCGGCCGGACTATCGGTGAGTTGCTGGACGCCTGTGAGGATCACTCGTCTGTGGTCCTGCAGCGGACACCGGAGGAGCAGCCGTGCTAGGAAAGGCCTTTTTACTGGCGGTGGAAGGGAGTATCGGCGTGGGCAAGACCAGCTTGGCCACCCTGATCGCCGAACGGCTGGAGGCCCGCTTGGTGGAGGAAGAGTTTGATGAGAACCCCTTTCTGGAGGACTTCTACCGCGCACCGGAGTCCTACGCCTTCCAGACCCAGCTCTGGTTCCTCCTTTC
>JADFMC010000375.1 GCA_022564085.1 Fidelibacterota bacterium
GTATACGTGCGTGGGGAATCTGCCGGTAAAGCGTACGTTAAGGAGTTCATCCGCTACTATTTGAGCGAGGATGGGCGTGAATTGGTGGTGGATGTCGGCTACGTGGCATATCCCGGCGAGGTCTACGACCTGGCGCTGGCCCGATTCGAAAACCTGACAACCGGCACTATCTTTGGCGGGGACAACCCGTTGAAAGGATCGGTTCTAGAGGTCTTAACCGCCGGCCGGTAATTCCTCTTGAGGATGGGTCACGGGCAGCCTTGTAAACCCGCTGGGTGGGACTTATCCTGATAAAGACGACTTGAAAGTTTACCGGGTCTTGCCGGCAAGGCCCGGTCAGCGGAAGGAACAAATGCCCTCCTTGAGGCGCAGGGGACGACCTTGGCATCGGACGAATTGATCGGCCGCCAGGCCGCTCCCAACTACCCTTCCCTCAGGCGCAGATGGAGAAAGCTCCTTCCTGAACGCATTGTCATTTCGGTCCTCTTCCTCTGCGGCGCCGTCACCGTCCTCACCACCATCGCCATCGTCTCCGTCCTGTTGATTGAAGCCATCCAGTTCTTCCAAGAAGTTTCCTTCTTCGAATTCGTCACCGGCACGCGTTGGACCCCCCTCTTTGCCTCCAAACATTTCGGCGTTCTGGCGCTGGTATCCGGCACGGTGCTGGTGGCATTCGGCGCCATGCTGGTCGCGCTGCCCCTGGGTGTGTTGAGCGCGATCTACCTGAGCGAGTACGCCCCCGATAAGGTGCGCCAGGTTGTGAAGCCGGTGCTGGAGATCTTGGCCGGCATTCCCACGGTGGTTTATGGCTACTTCGCCTTGATCTTCGTGACCCCGTTGCTGCGAAACATCTATGGGGACATCGCCGTGTTCAACGGGCTCAGCGCCGCCATCGTGATGGGCATCATGATCATGCCCATGGTCTCCAGCCTGAGCGAAGACGCCATGAGGGCCGTGCCTCGTGCCCTGCGGGAAGGGGCCTACGCCCTTGGTTCCACCAAGCTGGAGGTGACCACCGGCGTGGTCATACCGGCGGCCCTGTCTGGCATCGTCTCGGCCTTTGTTCTAGCCGCATCCAGGGCCATCGGTGAGACCATGATTGTGAGCATCGCGGCCGGACAGAACCCCAGTTTTACCCTTAACCCCCTGATACCCATTGAGACGATGACGGGGTATATCGTTCAGGTCAGCCTGGGAGACACCCCCACGGGCACCCTGGAGCACCGGACGATTTTCGCGGTGGCGCTGGCGCTGTTCGCCATAACCTTCATGATGAACCTGCTGAGCCAATACGTGCTCAGCCGCTTCCGTGAGGAGTACGAGTAATGGCGCTCATAACCCAAGTCGATTTCCAGAAGCGGTTGAACCGCCGCAAGTGGCGGGGCCGGGCCTTCCATGGCGTGTGCCTTTTGGCCGTCCTGGTGACCCTGGGGATGCTGGCGGTGCTGCTGATCTACATCGGTATAAAGGGCATCACCCGGGTGGACTGGGGGTTCTTGACCGGCTTCCCCTCCCGCCACGCCGACCAGGCCGGGATCAGGGCCGCCCTGCTGGGCAGCATCTACATAGTGGCCATCGCCGGTTTGGTGTCTTTCGTCCTGGGCGTCGCCACGGCGATCTATCTCGAGGAGTACGGGGCGCGTAACCGGCTGGCCCGCATCGTGCGGATTAACATCGCGAACCTGGCAGGGGTCCCCTCCATCGTATACGGTATCTTGGGACTGGAGATTTTCGTCCGCAGCCTGCAACTGGGAAAGAGCGTGCTGGCGGGGGGCTTGACCCTGGGTATACTGATCTTGCCCATCATTATCATCGCGGCGGGCGAGGCGATCCGGGCCGTTCCACCGTCGATCCGGGAAGGGGCCTTCGGGCTGGGGGCCACCCGCTGGCAGGCCATCTGGCACCTGGTGCTTCCCCAGGCGTTGCCGGGGATAATGACCGGGGTGATCCTGGCGCTCAGCCGGGCGATCGGTGAAACGGCGCCTTTGATCGCCATGGGCGCTTTGACCTTCGTGCCCTTTGCCCCGGATGGGATATTGAGCCCCTTCACGGCCTTGCCCATCCAGAT